>NZ_JBTYZO010000027.1:0-85837 GCF_057808495.1 Hymenobacter sp. M1-2 | reverse complement strand
CTCCTTTTTTCAAGGAGGGGTGGCCGCAGGCCGGGGTGGTTGACTAGAGCTAGAAGACTAGAGTTAGTAATCGTGTAACGACTTTACCACCCCGGCCTGTGGCCACCCCTCCTTTTTAAGGAGGGGAGTTAATTCTAGCTCTATTTTCTAAATACCTTCGCCTCCTCACTCCTAGCTTCCAGCTCTTAGCTCCTCCCCAAAAAATGTCTTTTCTCAAATCTGACACGCCGCTCGACCTTGTGAAGCACCTGCTGGTGATTGGCTTGGTCACGGCGGCGCTGGTTTTCGGATTCTTTTTCGTGTACCTGCCCCTCACCACCAACCACGGCGAAACCATTGTGGTGCCGAAAATAACGGGCATGAACCAGGCCGACCTCGAAGACTACCTCGACCAGCGCAACCTGCGCTTCTACGTCGATGACAGCTCGTACAACCCCGGTACGCGTCCTTTCACGGTGCTCAACCAGGACCCCGCGCCCGGCGAGAAGGTGAAGGAAGACCGCAAAATCTACATCACGGTGGCCATGAAAAACCCGCCCGTGATTAAGATGCCCAAGCTCACGGACGGCTCGGTGAAGAATGCCCAGATGATTCTCAACAGCTACGACCTTACGGTGGGGCAAATCAAGCTGGTGCCCAATATTCAGCAGAACGCGGTGCTGCGGCAACTGGTAGGCGGCAAAGACATTGCTCCCGGCGCGGCCATCGCCAAAGGCACCAAAGTAGACCTCGAAGTGGGCGACGGACTCGGCAACCAAGAATTCCCGGTGCCCAACCTTGTCAATATGCCCGTGGATGAAGCTACTACCCTGCTCGGCGGCCAAGGCTTGCAGCTAGGTGAGGTGTTCTACCAAGCCGCGCAAAACGGCGAAGCCGACGGCACTGTGGTAAAGCAGCGCCCCGTAGCCACCCCCGGCGCCACCATCCGCATGGGCCAGCTCGTCGATATCTGGGTGGTGGGCCAGGCCCCAGTGAAGAGCGTGGAGTAGCCTAATGCACAGAAAATAGACCGTATTTCCCCGCCCGTTTGGTGCTACACAACCACGCGGGCGGGGAATTTTTCTGACATACGACGCCGGTTGCAACGCTATTTTTTCTTAGTCGATTAAAATCTTATGTCCTACCAGCACGTTTGAGGCAGGTATCTTAATAAGATATGAGACTTCGAGACATAAGAAGTGAGACTCTTTTTTGTTTGAGAAACGAAGAACAGCCAAGAGCATTCGCTTGCCTTGTATTTAACATCTCACAGCTAAGGTCTTATGTATCAACGTCTCGCCCTCTCACCTCTTACTTTGTTGCCCATAATGAGTCGGAAACTTCTACGTCTGTCCGTTATATCGTTGCTGAGTTTACTGCCGCTGGCTAGCCGCGCCCAGCTCATTCAGCCCTTAACCAACGACCCGGGCCGCGCCGTGCTGCCGACGGCCAAGCCCGCCGCTACCGCGCAGCGGGGCCAAGCCCTCACGCTGCCTTTTTTCGACGATTTCACTTCGCCCCTAGACGGGCTGCCCAACTCGCAAAGGTGGGAGCAGGCCGGCGGCGTGCTCGTCGGCAACCGGCTGCCGTTTGAGCCGCCCACTCGCGGAGCCGCCACCCTCGACGGACTGCGCACCAACGGCACGGAATATGGCACCGTCAGCGGCTCGGGCTCCCTCGACACCCTGGCCTCGCAACCCATTGACTTGAGTGGTAGCACGGCGGCGGACCGCCTGTACCTTGGCTTTTACTGGCAGGCCGGCAACATCCTCAGCGCACCTTCCAGCAGCAGTTCCTCGTTTACGGTGGCTTTCCAGGTGGAATTCAAAGACAACAACGGGAATTGGCAGCGCGTTTGGCAGCAACGCAACACCAGCAACACGCGCACGGCTTTCCGCCGGAAATTCCTGGCCATCGACCAGGCCCGCTACTTTCACAACAACTTCCAGTTTCGCTTTCGGGCCATTGGCAACCTGACCCGCAACCTCGACGCCTGGAGCGTCGACTACGTGCGGCTCGCGCCAGTTCGGCAGGTATCGGATTCTCTGTATCAGGATGTAGCCACAAGCAGGCCGCTGAGTAGCTTATTGGCCCGCGGCACGGCTCTGCCCGTGTGGCAGTACAACGCCGCTGCAGACCCCACCAGCCAACTCAACCCGGCCACTTTCACCACCATCAACAACCTGTCTACCACCAACATTCCCGTGCCGGGCCAGTGGCTGGGCACATTGCGGGTGCTGCCTGCCGGGCCGGTGGCCCCGTTCAGCACCACGCCGGGCTTCGTGCTGAGCAGCCCGCAGTTTCAGGCCCGCGTGGAAGGCAACCTGCGCACGAGCCCCGTGCCGGTTACGCCCGAAGCCAAAGTTATCCGGCACCAGCTTGCCCTCACCACGAACGAACAAAACACCAATCCGCTAACGCTTGCCAACGATACTATTTCGCGCCTCACGGAGCTGAACAACTATTTCGCCTTCGACGACGGCACCGCCGAAGCCACGGTCAGCGTCCGTCCCCCCGGCCAGGCTTCCAACTTCTACGCCCTGCGCTTCGACCTGAACAAACCTGATCAGGTGCGCAGCATTCGTATTTCGCCAGCCTTCCCTAGCGCCGCCCGCCGCCGCATCACGCTGAACGTGTGGGACGCAGACCCAGCCAACAACAACGCCCCCATGGCGATGCCAAAGCAGAGCGTGAGCGTAACGCTGCCCGACTCGTTGCTGCCGGGTCAAACGTTCTTGGAAGTAGTCTTGCCGACGCCGGTGCCGGTCAGCGGCCAATTTTACGTGGGGTACGGCCATGGTCCCATCGTGACGCCGCTCAGCATCAACATCGACCTGAACAACGTAACGCCGCCGGATGCGTCGTGGCAGTTTACGCAGGGCTTCTGGGAGCCGCTGGTCACGGCGTCGCTGCCGCTCTACGAAGGGTGGGCCTTGATGCTGCGCCCAATAATGAACAACAACGTGCTGGCCGTGGCACCAGCTTCGGTAGCCGCAGCCTACGCTGTTTATCCCAATCCTTCGGCCGATGGTCGGGTGCAGGTGCAAGGCCGCTACGCCAAAGCGCTGGTACTCGACGCGTTGGGCCGGGTGGCTTGGCAGCAACCCCAAACGCAGCACGGCCAGCCCACTCTAGACTTGCGCGAGCTGCCAGCGGGCCTCTACCTGGTGCAACTCACGCTGGCCGATGGTCTGACAGTAGCCAAGCGCCTGGTGCTGACAAAATAAGTGAATGAAGCTGAACCAGAAGGCAGCCAGTTTGCGTGGTTTTCTTCACCTTTGCTTTTAAGCAGTGTTTTCTTCATCCCCCCACTTACCACTAGTATGCCCGACATCACCCCTGCCGAGCTAAAGCAGCGCCAGGCCGCTGGCGAAAAGCCAATCATCATTGACGTGCGCGAAACTTGGGAAAACGAGGAAGGCCGCATCGACGGCAGCCAGAACATTCCGCTGGGCATGCTGCCGCAAAAGCTGGATGAAATGGAAGATCTGAAAGACCAGGAAATCATTGTGCATTGCAAGGGTGGCGGACGGTCGGCCTCGGCTAAAGCCTATCTCACGCAGCAGGGCTTTACGCAAGTACGCAACCTGCTAGGCGGCTTTCAGGCCTACCAGCAAGCCTAGCTTTCTTTCCATAATTCTTATCGAAAAGGCCACGCTCTACTTGAGCGTGGCCTTTTCTATTACAAGTCAATCAGTTGTGATTTCGCATCGATTTTAATTGGACACAACTAAACATTGCGCAACCAAAGCTGGTTTGTCTGCTGAATTATGGTAAATAGCTCCACTCCTTCCACTCATAAAGACTCGGCTCTAAAGCTGGAAAACCAGCTTTGCTTCCCACTCTACGCAGTATCCCGAATGCTGACCAAGGCCTATCAGCCCTACCTCCAGGCCCTGGACCTTACGTATCCGCAGTACCTCGTGCTGCTACTGCTCTGGGAGCACACAGAACTGACGGTAAAGGAACTCGGCGACAAACTGCTGCTCGATTCCGGCACGCTCACGCCGCTGCTCAAGCGCATGGAGCAAAAACAATGGCTCAGCCGCCGCCGCGACCCGCGCGATGAACGGTCGGTTTTGATTGAATTGCTGCCCGCCGGCCAGGCGCTACATAAGCCAGCCTGCGCCATTCCCGAGCAGATATTTGCCAAGCTACAGATGGAGCCCGCCGAATTTGCGGCGCTCCGGCTACAGCTCAACACCTTGCTTACCCAGCTGACTTAGTACAGCTTTTTTCACTTCCACTTTTCTCTCTTTCTCCGATGAAAATCGAAAAAGTCTTCACCGCGCAAGCCAAGGCCAAAGGCGGCCGCGACGGCGCCGTAACTACCGACAACAACGTGCTGAACCTCACGCTGAGCACGCCCAAGGAAATGGGTGGCCCCGGTAAGCCCGGCACCACCAATCCAGAGCAACTTTTTGCCGCTGGCTATTCTGCTTGCTTTGAAGGCGCTTTGGGGGTAGCTGCGCGCCAAGCCGGCGTGAAGCTCGAAGGCGTAACGGTTGAAGCCTTCATTGGCTTCGGTAAAGCAGAGGATGGCGGCTACGGTATTTCCGCTGATCTGCACGTGAACATTCCTGGCGTAGAGCAGGCGCAGGCCGAGCAGTTGGTAGAAGCCGCTCACGGCATTTGCCCCTACTCGCGCGCTACCCGTGGCAACATCGAGGTGAACCTCACTACCACAACCAACGCCTAAAGCCGCCTAGAAGCATATCCAGTCATCCTGTGCTTGCCAAGGAATTTTGGGTTTGAACGATAGCCGTTTCTTCCCGAAGTTTTCCTTGACAGGTGCAGGATGACTTTTTGCTTTTCACTAGTTTCTGTCTGCAACCAGAATCGCCAACTCCACTAGCCAGCCGCCCCCGAAATACAGCTACAGCGGAGATTTAGGTCTTTTGACTTTTCTTACTCTCGAATCATTAGCCGCCCGTCGGGTGCGTAGCGCAGTTCTGCTAACTCTACCAACTCCCGCAGCAGCGCAGTAACTGCCGTGGCCTGGCCAGGCGCGAAGTGAGTTAGCACCTCGCGTGGTGTTTGCGACGTGGCTTTCAGTAAGGTCAGCAGTTGCTCCCGAAGTGCGGACGGCGTGGGCTCTTGTCTGGCTTTCTTCTTGGCAAGGCAAAAGTCGCAAACGCCGCACGCGGGGGCATCTAGCTCGCCGAAATACTCAAGCAGTAATTGCTGGCGGCAGCGCCCGCCTGCTGCATACCGAATAACGGACTCCGTTTTGTGGCGGGCCAGTTCCCGGCTTTGGTTGAGGCGCTTTTGGTCCAGGGGCAGCTTGTCGGCATCGTGGCGCGGGGTCGTGAACAGGGCCTGCGGCGAGTCGTGGCGGGGCTGATACTGGATGATGCCGGAGCGGTGCAGAAACACCAGCATTTTGCGCACATCGGCCACGCTCAGACGCAAGTGCTGGGCCAGGCTGTTTTCGGAAATCCGCTGAAAACCTGCAAACAATTCCCCCCCGTTGAAGCGCAGCAGACTTTTGATGAGCTGGTCGTGCTGGGCATTAGCCACCTGAAATCGATACAGGTCGGTGTGGTCGATGGGGATGTACACGCGGGCAGGGTTGTTGACGGCCTCGTTCACCTGCACAAATCCTTCCCGCTCCAACGTCCGTAGGCTGTTGTGCGCGTCTAGCGCCTTGATGCGGTAGGTTTCCGCGAATTGCTGAATATCAAAATCAAAGGCCACCAACTCGCCGCCACCCACGGCCGTGCGCGAAAAATTGGCCAGCGCCTGATACACTCGGCGCACCGTGTCGAGCGGCGGATAAGCTTGCTGGGTGCGGCGGCGCAGCTCGTCGGCATCGTTGGGGCCTTGCAGCAGCACGGCAAAGGCGTACTTTTCGTCGCGGCCCGCGCGGCCGGCCTCTTGGTAGTAGGCCTCCAGGTTGTCGGGCGCCTCGAGGTGTACCACCAAGCGCACGTCGGGCTTGTCGATGCCCATGCCGAAGGCGTTAGTCGCCACCATGCAGCGCAGCTTGTTTTGCATCCAATCCTGTTGGGTGCGGGTGCGCTGCTCGGCGGGCAGGCCAGCATGATAAGCCGCCGCTGCTACTCCTTGCTGGCGCAGGTAATTGGCCGCATCCTCGGTCTGGCGACGAGTGCGGGCATATACGATGCTGGTTTTATCGGGCCCCACGCCGCGCACCACTTCCAGCAGCCGCCGCATTTTATCTTCCGTGCTCAACACCGAGTACGAGAGATTGGGCCGCGCGAAGCTCTGTTGGAAAACCTGGTGCGCAGTGCCAAACCCTAGCTTCTCCACAATATCGGCCCGGACTTGCTCGGTGGCCGTGGCCGTGAGGGCAATGCACGGCACGCCCGGTAGCATTTCGCGCAGCTCGGCAATCCGCAGGTAAGGCGGCCGGAAATCATAGCCCCACTGCGAAAGGCAGTGCGCCTCGTCGACGGCCAGCAGACTCACTTTCATCTTTGCTATCCGCGCCCGAAACATATCCGTTAGCAGCCGCTCCGGCGAAACGTACAGGAACTTCACGGGCCCATACACGCAGTTATCCAGCGTCTGGTCGATTTCCTGGTGGCTCATGCCCGCGTACACCGCTTCGGCCTTGATGCCGCGCTTACGCAGGTTTTCCACCTGGTCCTTCATTAGCGCAATCAGCGGCGATACCACTAAACAGAGGCCGGGCCGCGCCAACGCTGGCACCTGAAAGCAGATGCTTTTGCCGCCGCCCGTGGGTAGCAGAGCCAGCGTATCCTGCCCCGCCAGCACCGACCGAATAATATCTTCCTGCAACGGCCGAAACGCGGTATGGCCCCACGTTTGGCGCAATACGAGCAGAATATCGTCGGTGGGGTGCAGCACTTTTGTAGCTATAACAAGGCAAGCGGCAAAGGTACTGTTGGCTTACAGAAAACTACGGCGGCTTTTGCTACTAGGCACAGAAACGCTGTTGCTTGTTGCTGCTATCTGGTCTCCAATTCCCTAGGCCCACCACACTCACTGGCAACTTTTTCTATACGCTATTAGACTACAGAATAGCACACTCAGTAGGAGAATTAAATTGAAACAAAAGAAGATTTATTATTTTTTATCAATCAATATGCTCCTATATTGTGGCCCATCTCCTTCTCTCCGCCCTCCAATAAGTCTAACACACCTTAAAATCTAACTAAATTCGAGTACCATGTCCCTCTCAACTCTCACCTCAGTAGTCGGCTAGCTCTTTCCTATGGATCTACAACTACTCACTGAGTCCCCCACCCTTGCCATATATAACGATGTCGAGAACGGCTGGCTTTATATTGACTGGCGCGGCGACCTTACCTTGCCTATTGTGCAGGAAGGATGCATGAAAATTTCCAAGTACTTCCTGCAAGGCAATTACACCAAGGTCCTCAACGACAACACCAACGTGATGAACTTAACCGCGGATATATCTCCGTGGCTTGCCAACGAGTTCCTACCCTATATTGTGGTGGGGGGCATGAAATACATTGCGTGGGTATACTCCCCCAATTTAAGCACCCAGCACTACACCGAAATAGCGCTGTTCGAGTTAGAGTCGCCGGTTGTAGCGCTATTTTCCGATACTGAATCAGCTTGCAGCTGGCTAAAGACCGCTAAGTTCAAGCCGCCTGTTTCGCCAGCAGTGGAAGAAATATACAAGGAGAGGCTAATGCCTATGCTAAAGGCCCGCGAGGATACCGGAAATCTTATCAAAGCCCTAGAAAACCGGCTTTTTTCGCCTGAGCCTGCACCTTCTCCAAATTCGGTTGCCAAACAATAGAAAAGCCCGGCTCCTTGCGGAGCCGGGCTTTTTGCACGTAAGGATAGAGATAGATAAGTAAGACCGAGCTTAAGCAGCGGCAGCCGTCTGACCATTCTCACGGTCTTCAATGGCTTTGCGCAGTTTTGCAATAGCCTGCGTGGCGCGCTCCTCATCCAGACGGTTGATGTTGAGCAACATCTTGGTCTTCTCCGGGCGAGTGATAACGGGGTGGTTCAGCAGACGAATGATTTCTTCTTTCTGGGAAGCCGAAGCGTACGTAGGAGTCGGAGCTTCGGCAACAACTGGCTCAGCAGGTACTGCTTTCATGGGCGCTGGCGCAGCAGCAGCTACAGCGGCCGGAGCCGGAGTAGGCGCAACCGTCATGGCGGGCTGGGCAGCAGGCGTGTTACCACCGTACTCCATTTCTTCAGCCGGCGTAGGCTCGTAACCCGCAGCCCGGATGATCCAAGCCAGAATGTTACGGTATGCTTTGCCGATAGCCCGCGTTTGGGCCATGCTCATGATGGCAAACTCCTGGTAGAACTTCTTGCCCTGCTCTTTATTGGAGCAGATGGCGAAACCTGCGCCTACTGTATGGCCCGAACGCAGATCAAACAGCGTCACTTTGGCTTGGTATTTCAGCTCTTGCTCCGTCGATACGTTGATGACATGGTCTACGATGGGTACGATGCCGAGGCGTGAGCCCGCGTACTGCCAGCCTTCTACGTTCACGTAGTCTTTGCCCTGCACATTGGTGCTGAGCTTGTTTTCCTTAATGAACTTGGCCAGATCAGTGGCCAGATGCAACGTTTCGTCGGAGCGCGAGATATCGTAGCTCTCAACTTTGGTCTTGCGAACCGGCTCTTTGATGGTCTTGGTTGCTTCGCTCATGGCGTTCTTTCGTTAATGTCCTGTAGTACCGTTTTGTGTTCTGAGTATGTAACGCCTCAGCCCCCACAAAGGTGCAAAAAATCGGAAATTTTTGATCATTTTTTATTACTGACCTACAGGTACTTACAAACTTAATTTCCAAAATTATTAGTCGACTAACTTTTTTAGGTTTCACTGCCATATCCGAGGCCCTCTGAAGACCTCAAAACACGAACGAAATGCTGACCGTTCACGGACAAAAAAATAACCCCTTGCTCCGTTCCGGTAACGGAGCAAGGGGTTTCGCTTAACGGTCCGGGTCGTAGGTCGGACGCGTTGCCAAGATCAGTAAGATAGCGGCACCGATTCTAGGCACTGCTGGGCTTCTAACGGCTACGGTGGAGTATAGGTTGCCTAGCTTCCCATCCATAACCCAACTCATGTGGCTCCATCACTCAAAGTTTAAACCCTGAGCAATGGAGCCGCATGAGCATTGCTGAAGCCACATCAGTTGGGGCCTTCCCAGATATGGCCGTCTTTCATTGTAATCTTCCGGTCGGCCATTTCGGCTAGCTGGTTGTTGTGCGTCACGATGACGAACGTTTGACCTAGCTCCTTGCGAAGCAGGAAAAAAATCTGGTGTAGCTCCTGCGCGTTCTGCGAGTCGAGGTTGCCGGAGGGCTCGTCGGCGAAGATGATTTGGGGCGAGTTGATAAGGGCGCGGGCCACGGCCGTGCGCTGCTGTTCCCCGCCGCTCATTTCGTTGGGCTTGTGGTCGGCGCGGCGTTCTAGGTTGAGCATGCCCAGCAACTCCCGGGCCCGCACGCGGGTTTCCTTTTCCGAGCGGCCCGCCAGATAGGCCGGTAGGCACACGTTTTCGAGAGCCGTAAACTCGGGCAGCAGGTTGTGGAACTGGAAGATGAAGCCAATGTGGCGGTTGCGGAAGCGGGCGAGTTCCGAGCGTTTCAGCGCACTCACCGACTCGCCTTCGAATAACACTTCGCCCGAGTCTGGATTGTCGAGCGTGCCGAGAATATGCAGCAGAGTACTCTTGCCAGCGCCCGAGGAACCCACAATAGACACGATTTCCGACTTTTCTATCGTCAGATCAATGCCCTTGAGGACTTCCAGCGTATTGTAGCTTTTACGAACGTTGATGGCTTGCAGCAAAATAGAACCAGGTGAAGTGAGCCGGAGTAAGGGAAACAAATCTACAGTTTGCCACGCAGATTACGCAGCCCAGCCGTATTTCGGCGGCGTCAATAAACTGGCCTACTAACGCGCATACGATATGGCTAGTTTTACTCAAATTTAGGCTCCTGACTTCCTCTGATAGCGCTGCGCATGACCATGGCTGTTTTTCCCTCTACACCTCGCTTTTCGCGGCCCTTGTACCTGCTGTTGGCAGTAACGGTGTTGCTTGGAACGGGTACAGGCTGGCAATTCTGGCGCAGTCAGTCGACCTCACTCCCGGCAACTAATGTCCCTTTTGCCCAAGTAGTCCGCTTGAAAGGCGTCAACTGGGTGGGTTCCGACTCGCTGTCCAGCCAAGACATGGAGCCTTTGGTGCGGGCGCACGTCACCTGGATTGCCCAAACGCCTTTTGGCTGGCAGTCTGGAGCCGCTACGCCGGAAGTGCGGATGCACACCGGCAGAGGCAGCCGCAATTACTGGGGAGAAAGTGACCAGGGTCTCGTTCTTACGGCGCAACGGGCCCGGCAGCGGGGCATTCACACCCTGCTTAAGCCTCATTTGTGGCTGCACGGCTCCTGGCCCGGCGAGATACAGATGACTTCAGCTACTGACTGGCAGGTCTGGTTCGCTTTTTATTCAGTGTTCCTGTTGCACTACGCCCAGCTGGCCGAAGCCAGCGGCATGGAGGCGCTATGTATCGGGACGGAGCTGCAACAAACAGTGACGCACGAAGCTGAGTGGCGCGCCCTGATTCGGGAGGTGCGACGGGTATACCACGGGCAGCTCACGTACGCGGCCAATTGGAGCGGCGAGTTTGAGCAAGTGCGTTTCTGGGACGCGCTGGACTACATCGGGATTCAGGCGTACTTTCCGCTCTGCCAAACGGAGCGGCCCGCTAAAGCTGCTTTGCTACAAGCCTGGCAGGAGCCGTTGCGTCGCATCATGGTGGTGCAGAAACGATTTAAGAAGCCAGTCATTTTCACTGAAATCGGGTACAAGACCACGCCCGACGCGGCCATTCAGCCCTGGGCCTGGCCCGACCGGCAGGCCACTCCCACACCCGCAGACGAGGCAACGCAACGCGTTTGTTACGAAGCGTTATTCGAGACGTTCTGGCCGCAGCCATGGTTCGGGGGCTTGTTTGTGTGGAAATGGTATCCGGGGTTGCAACCCAATGGCTCAGCCCACCGTCACCTCGACTTCACGCCTCAGCACAAGCCTGCCGAGCAAGTAATGGCAAGCTGGTACGGCAAGTGAGTTCGTTTTTGGTTGTTCGTTTTTGGTTGTTGGTGAACTTGGTCTAAGCTGTTGGTTTACGCTGGGCAAGACCGGCATGTAGCATTGCGCTTCGTTCGAGCAAAACGTATAGTCTCTGAGTTGATACTCCATGCCGCCGCGTGTAAGGATAGTAGCTACTTCCCACAAAGAGTCAAGGACTAGCAGCTAACAACGAACAACCAAAAACTAACAACTCTTTTCTGCCTACTTTCGCGCCTAGTAAACCACCCCGAACCCCTCTTAACCGACCTCTATGAACATTCACGAGTATCAGGGCAAAGAAATTCTGAAGCGCTACGGCGTACGCGTGCAGGAAGGCATTGTGGCCGACACGGCTGAGCAGGCTGTAGAAGCTGCCAAGAAGCTGACCGAAGATACCGGCACGAGCTGGCACGTTATCAAGGCTCAGATTCACGCCGGTGGCCGCGGCAAAGGGGGCGGAGTGAAACTCGCTAAAAACCTGGAGCAAGTACGTGAGCTGGCCGGTCAAATCATTGGCATGCAGCTCGTCACGAAGCAAACTGGCCCCGAGGGCCGCAAAGTACACAAGGTGTTGATAGCCCAGGACGTGTACTACCCTGGCGCTTCCGAGACCAAGGAATACTACATGAGCGTACTGCTGGACCGCACCGTTGGCCAGAACGTTATCATCTATACCACCGAGGGCGGCATGGATATCGAAGAGGTGGCCGAGGCGCACCCCGAGAAGATTCATAAGGAGCACGTAGACCCGCGCGTGGGTTTACGCCCCTTCCAAGCCGCCAAAATTGCCTTCAACCTGGGCCTGACCGGCGCGGCGCAGAAGGAAATGGTGAAGTTCGTGCAGGCGCTTTATAAGGCCTACGACGAAACGGACTCGGCCATGTTCGAAATCAACCCCGTCCTGAAAACTTCGGACGACAAGATTCTGGCCGTGGACGCCAAAGTAACCCTCGACGAAAACGCCCTCTACCGTCACAAGGACTTCGTGGAGCTGCGCGACACCAACGAGGAAGATCCGCTGGAAGTGGAAGCCTCGGCCTCGAACCTGAACTACGTGAAGCTTGATGGCAACGTGGGTTGCATGGTGAACGGCGCCGGCTTGGCCATGGCTACCATGGACATCATCAAGCTGAGCGGCGGCGAGCCGGCCAACTTCCTCGACGTAGGGGGTGGAGCCAACGCACAGACCGTAGAAGCCGGTTTCCGCATCATTTTGAAGGACCCGAACGTGAAAGCCATCCTTATCAACATCTTCGGGGGCATCGTGCGCTGCGACCGGGTGGCGACGGGCGTGGTGGAAGCGTACAAGAACATTGGCGACATCAAAGTGCCCATCATCGTGCGTTTGCAAGGCACCAACGCGGAAGAAGGCGCCCGTATCATCGATGAAAGCGGCCTGAAAGTTTACTCGGCTGTCCTATTGAAAGATGCCGCTCAGAAAGTAAAAGAAGTGCTGGCTAGCCAAGCATAAACTGCTGGTTAATTTCAATGTAAAAATAGAAGGCCCATCCAGAAACTGGATGGGCCTGTTGCGTTTCGAGGCTCCTTACAATGTCTGTCGTCCTAATGAAGAAAGAACTTTACTTACGTTGTTGTGCCTGAGCGGCTCTTGGAAGCCCCGGAGGGGCGGCATGTCGGTAGCTATGTTTCAACTGTCGTTGTAAAGCCCCATCGGGGCGACACGCTGCAATGTAGGTGTCGCTCCAATGAGGCTTGCTTGTTCTTGAATTCGGTTCTTTTACTGATGTGCCGCCCCGCCGGGGCTCACCAACCGGCTCTGCAACTTGGTTTGGAGGTTGCTACAGCCTACACTCTCTGCATAAGTGCGAAGTGCCGAGGAACAACGGAACAGCTATTAGCAAGCAGCCTTCTTCATGTTGCGGATTTCCCAACGGGCATCAAGCAAGCCAGATACCAGCTGGGCGAACTGCACGAAATGGGCTTCATCTTCGGCTGTGAAGTCCCCTTCGTACTTGTCAGAAAGTTGCAGTAGGCCCCAATTCACGCCTTGCGCATCGATGATGGGGGTGGCTAGCCAGCCGCGCATGGGCGGGTGCCGGCCGTTTTCGATACCGAAGTCCTTCCATTCCGGGTGAGCTTCCAACTCGGCTTGGGTGAGGCGCACGGTGTAATTGGCTCGTAGCAGCCAAGCATGAATGCCGTAGCCCACGGCCGACGTGTCGTAGGCCTTCCAATCGGCGTACTTCTCCGACAGAGAGAAAAACTTGCGCACGTAACGCCAGTCTTGCTGTATCACTACGGCTGCGGCGGCCTGATGCGCCCCAATGAGCTTGCGCACCAGCTCCACAGCCCCACTGAGCACGGCGTTGGCGTGCTGCGCAAACTCCTCGTCGATGGCATCGGGAGTGGGCATTAACGGATTAGGCGTGGCGCCTGTCACGGCGTTGCGCGTGTATATGTTGGCAGAGTTAGCGTCTTGGGACATGGCAGGAATTGTTTTCGAGGAAGCTCTTCTGCTGCCAACTTAAGCTTTTCCATTCACTCGGGTGCGTGCCATTCCAAGTCCAGCTTAGTCATGTCATTGCCCAAACTTAAAAGTCTGGCTACTGAGCGGAACTGTGTAGCACGCAGTAGCTAGACCACGCCAAACTTTTCGAATACTTCGAAAAAGGCAACGTCCCGCTAGGCTAGAGCCAGACGGGACGTTACCGTTATGGTCTATGACTGCATCACTCAGCGAGGCAGCCTAAATCTGGTCTTTACGAGGCGACGCCACCTTTCTCGGCTACGCCGTGGTTTTCTTCAGCTTGCACCGGAATCGCTTCGCCTTGTACGCGCAGCTCCACTTCCATATTACCACGAGTGCCTACTGAGTAGGGGCAGATAGTATGGGCCTGGCGCACCATGTCAACAGTTTTATCGTGGTCGAATGCCTTCAGGTCGACGTCTAGAATGGCAGAGAGGCCGTAAGCTTCGCCTTCCTGAAACAGCGTCACGGAGCATTTCACTTCAGTTTGCGGATCGAGCTTGTCGCCGGCGCGTTGAGCAATGACGAGCAAGGCCTGCTGGAAGCATGAGGCATAACCTGCCGCGAACAACTCTTCCGGGTTGGTGGCGCCTTTCTTACCGCCCAAGCCTTCCGGCACCGACATATCCATGTCGATGACGCCAGTGGCAGAGCGTACGTGGCCGCTGCGGCCGCCTACGGCCGCAGCGTCGGCGGTGTAGAGATTCTTTTTTTCGTTGGTAGCCATAGAAAAAGTTCGGGGTGTGAGCTTAGATTAACTGCTTTACGAGCCGGAAGGTTGTGGTCGGGCCGAACATGATTTTGCAGAAAATGCCACCTTGGGTTTTGCGCGGCGGCTTTTTCTCTCTAGTTTTGCCCCTCCTTACCGGGTCGCGTAGTACAACGGATAGTATGGGAGTCTCCGAAGCTCTTGATCTAGGTTCGATTCCTAGCGCGACCACTAAAAAGCCCTTTAGCGTAATGCTGAAGGGCTTTTTTATTTAGCAGCTAAAATATCGCTACTGATCTATCTTATCGTCAAAAAGTAAATTCTCCCTGAAGCGAGTGCTCTGGATTGAGCACTAAATTGGTTAAGTCGGAATATAAAGCAATCTTGCTGTTCAAAGGTAGCTGGAATAGCTATCCTCTCTAACGCTACTTCATGTGAACACCACTCGTAAGAGTGACGCTCTGGCTTCCAGCCTCTATTTCCTTTGGATTGTCATTTGCCTGGTGATACATATAAGCTACAACCTGGAAGACGATAGCTTTACGCCACTCGCTAAGCAGGCCCTAGTGCCTATGCTTATGTACTGCTTCTCCTTTACTCTTTCAATACTATTAATGGTCGGTTTCGGAATCTTCATCCGAAGCGGCAAAGTATGGGCAAAAGTTATTTTCATCTGCTATACCTTCTGGACTGTGTACGACACCTCGTTAGCCTTCCCTCAGATGGTTAGTGACGCCTTTCGGATTGCGAAGGACCTATTTATAATTGTACCTGCTATTATTACTACCGCCGTGCTTCTACGAGGCCTTTTCACCCGCCGCTCGATTACTTCTATTGCTCAAGGATAGCTGGCACAATTTCTAGACAAATCCACTTCTTCACATGAAAGGCTTTATTCAGGTAACCATCGACAGAGTCCCGAAACTTATCAGTTTGCGTGCGATAGCTACGGTCAGCAAGAATCTGGTTGGGTCTGGCTCCCAATTCCTTTTGTCTCTGCAGGATCAAGAAGGCAATCCTCAAAGCATGTCCGTGGATCAGTCGTACGAGGAAATACTGGACCTCATCGACAGAGCCAGCTAAGACGCCACGTGCCAGCGGCGGATAGCTACGAACTGCCATATCGGATTCGGATAAGGGCTGCATTTGTGGATCCTAGTGCTTTCTTGCCAACCTCTACCGGCGCACTCCCGTTTGCTAGAACGTTCATCAACCTGCGTTTCAGCTATGTGTGGCCGTTATACTTTCATCACGCCGGCTCCGGCCATTGCGGAGCGCTTTGGCGTGGTGCTGCCGGAAGCGGCGGCTCCCAACTACAATGCGGCACCTTCGCAACGGCTGCCCGTCGTTACGAATACCGCGCCGGACCAGGTGCAGCTGTTTCAGTGGGGGCTGGTGCCGGCCTGGGTGAAGGAGCGTGGTGCCGGGCCGCAACCCATCAATGCCCGCGCCGAAACTTTGGCGGAGAAACCTTCTTTTCGGCAACTGCTGCAGCGCCGTCGGTGCCTGGTGCTGGCCGACAGCTTTTACGAGTGGCAGCAAACCGGCGGAACTAAGGGCCCCAAAACACCACACCGTATTTTACTCCAGGACGAGCAGCCCTACGCTTTTGCTGGCCTCTGGGATGAGTGGGTGGAACGCTCCACGGGCGAAGTGCTGCCCACTTTCACCATTATCACCACCGAGCCCAACTCGCTGATGGCCCGCCTGCACAACCGTATGCCAGTAATTCTGCCGAACCGCGAGGCGGAACAGGCTTGGCTCGATGATGGCGTATCGCCGACCGACCACCAAAGCCTACTGCAACCGTATCCGGCCAACCTCATGCGTGAGTACGTGGTGAGTACGCTGGTTAACTCGCCCGCGCACAATGACCCGTCGGTGCTACTGCCGGCGGCGTAGCGCCGGAGTTGGGTTGCTTGCGAATGCCATTTCTAGCAGCGCGAGGAATCTGGGTTGTTTCTCAGCTAGTGCTCCTAAATTCCTTGCGCTGCCTCGGCATGACACTCTTATGTGGGCTTGGCAGCTACTTAAATTACCCGTTCAAAAGAGGTTATATGATTGAAAAACAAAGTTTATATATTATAAAAAACAGATTTACGAGATTATCTATATCTATTGTTGACCTTGTTACGTATCAGGCTCCGAGACTCAATTTTCCCTCTTACTCCTACTCTCTCCACCATGTTCAAGCAACTCCTTTCCATCGCCGCACTAGCACTCCTATTCTCTGCTGGTGCCGCCACCACTTCGCTGGCACAAACCAAAACGAAGTCGGACGAGGAAAAGACCAAGACTAAAGACGCCGAAATGACCACCAAAACCAAGGTGGATGACGACGGCAAAATGAAGGTGAAAGCCGAAGCCAAGGATGGCTCGAAAATGAAGGCCACCGCCAAGCCCCGCAAAGGCGCCGACATGAAAAACATGCAGATGAGCAGTGATGCCGCTACGTCGCCTTCCTCCACTTCCACCTCAACGACTACCACTACTTCGACTTCTACGGGTGTGATGGTGGGTGGCGCCATGATGACGCCCGATAAGGACATCGTTGACAACGCCGTAGGTTCTTCGGAACACACCACCCTGGTAGCCGCCGTGAAGGCTGGTGGCTTGGTGGAAACCCTTAAGGGCGCGGGTCCTTTCACGGTCTTTGCTCCTACCAATGCTGCTTTCAACAAGCTGCCCGCTGGCACCGTGAACACGCTGGTGATGCCCGAGAACAAGCAGAAACTAACTACCATCCTGACCTACCACGTGGTGCCCGGCCGTCTGATGGCTGCCGACCTGACCAATGGCCAGACGCTCACCACTGTGGAAGGCGAAACGCTGACTGTCATGAAGCAAGGCAATTCAGTGATGCTTAAGGACGCCAAAGGCAGCATGTCTACCGTAACGATTCCCAACGTGGTATCGAGCAACGGCGTGACTCACGTAGTTGATACCGTTCTGATGCCGACGAAATAGCTGAATGGCTTAATGGTTGTTTAACGAACAGTTAGAACAACCAGCCATCTAAGCATTTTTTATTGAAAAGCCTGCTTCTCCCGAAGCAGGCTTTTTTTATGTCTTATCCGGTTTGATACGTCCAGATAAGGGCTCATTTTATTCTACAGGAGTTTAAAATAAAGGCCAACCTTTTAACAATTTAGCCATATCGTCTTGCTTGGAAATTCCGACCTTTACCGACGCTTTTTTTACACACCTCTTTAGTTACCGAATGAAACACTTTTTCGCCCGATTGCTGGGAGCGGCGCTGGCCTTGAGCAGCCTCATAGGTTCGGCCCAAACTCTTCCGCCGGCCCCACCTACCAACCTGCAAGGGCAGGCGCTGAAAGACTGGCTGCGCCAAAACTGGTACGATGGCAAACGCACAGAGCTGAGCTACAACACGGCCCGTGGCAAGATGTATAACTACGTCGACAACTTTCAGGGCAAGGTGACCTGCGTGTATTCGGGCTACCAGGAGACGGTGCGCCTCGACTCTACCAGCACCAACCCCGGCGTGGTAAGCAATATCAACTGCGAGCATAGTATTCCGCAGTCGTGGTTCAATGAGGTGGTGCGCATGCGCTCCGACATTCACCACTTGTTCCCAACCGTTATTCAATGGAACTCCGACCGTGGCTCCGACCCTTTCGCCGAAATTCCGGATGCCCAAACGCAGAAGTGGATTCGGGGCCTGAACAGCCAGACTACTATTCCGACTTCAAACATCGAGGAGTACAGTGAAGACACCAACTCGCAGTTTGAGCCCCGCGAAGACCATAAGGGCAACCTGGCCCGCGCGGCATTTTACTTTTACACCATGCACCAAGGCCAAAGCTTTGATGCGGGCAAGGACATGATTTCGGCGCTGGCCAACCTTAATACGCTCTACCAGTGGCACCTCGCCGATCCGGTGGATGCTCGGGAGCGGGAGCGTAACCGCCGCGTGGCCAAAAGCCAGGGCAACTTCAACCCCTACATTGCTTACCCTGACCTCGTGGCCCGCGCCTGGGGCTTCCAAGTGCAACCTACTTTCTCGTTCTCGGCTGCCACGGCCAGCACGCCAGAAGGCAACAGCAGCACCACCGTCTACACGGCTACCGTCACGGTTACGCCCGCGCCTACCTCGGCTATTACGGTGCAAGTGGGCCTAGATGCCGCCAACTCTACGGCTACGAATGGCACCGACTTCACCTTCACCTCGCCCCAGACGCTGACGTTCAACCCGGCTCAGACTTCCCGGACGGTGACCATGACGGTGAACGGCGACACGACGCCCGAAGCCGACGAAACGGTGGTGCTGACGCTGCAAAATCCTGGTTCGGGCAGCGCCATCGGTGGGCCAGCCTCGCAGGAACTAACCATCACCAACGACGACGGCACGCCGCCTTCGGTGCGCTTCGCGGCGGCTACGGGCTCTATCATGGAAGGCAACAGCGGCACTACCACCTACACCGTAAGCGTGACGGTCGCCAGTGTACCGGCGGGCGGTTTCTCGGTGCCCGTGACGGTAGAAACAACCGGCACTACTGCTGATGCGACAGACTACGTGCTTACTACTAGCACTCTAACCTTCGCCGCTGGTCAAACCACCCAGCCCGTGACGGTAACTGTGAACGGCGATGTGAATCCCGAAACCAACGAGACGGTGCGGCTGCGGCTGGGGACGCCTTCCAATGCCTCCATCCTCGTCATTGCGCCCATTACGCACACGCTCACCCTCCTCAACGACGACCAGGCCCCGGCTGGCTCGCCTTGTACCGATCTGTATTTTTCGGAGTACGTAGAAAGCTCCGCTGGCAATACGAAAGTGGTAGAGATTTTCAACCCCACGGGCAGCCCCATCAGCCTTACGGGTATTCGTATTGAGTTATATCGTGATGGCTCGAGCACACCAAATACCACACAGGCCTTAACTGGTACCATCGCACCCGGCGACGTGTACGTGGTAGCCAATACTGGCGTAACGTCGTCGTCGGTAGCTGCTCAGACGGATCTACAATCGTCGGTGGCTTTCTTCAATGGTAATGATGCTATTGCCCTTTTTGATGGCACCGATACGCTGGACGTGATTGGCGTAATTGGCACGGACCCCGGTGCTACCTGGACCATTCCGGGCGGCGGTTCTACCACGAATAACACCCTAGTGCGCAAGCCCACCGTGGCCCGCGGCACTACCAACTGGGCCACGGGCGCCAGCACCTGGCAAGCCGTAGGCACCGACGTGTACACCAACGTGGGCAGCCACACCAGCACGGCCTGCATCGTGAGTTCGACGGTGCAAAACGCGCCGCTTAACACTGGCTTGGCCCTGTACCCGAACCCGGCAGCCACCGCCGTGCAGGTACAAGTGCTTGGCCTGCGCGGGCATCATACTGCCAATATTCAGCTCTACAACATGCTGGGCCAGCAAGTGCTACGCCAGGAACGCACCCTCACCGGGGCCGACGCCGCCACGCTGGACGTGCAAACACTGCCGGCCGGCCTCTACTCAGTGCGGGTGGTAGTAGATGGCGTACGCTACACCAGCCGCGTGGCCGTGAGGCATTAATGATTGATTGCTAGAGCATTCTGGCCGTACAAGCAAAACCCCGGTTCATCAGAACCGGGGTTTTGCTTTTTTTGACACTTCGGGAAGAGGTGTGGTAGGACAGATCAGTAGGACTAGGCTTAGTGGAATTAGTCGAAGACAGCCCGAGCCCAAAACCTTAAATAAGGTGCGCTGTAAACCTTATTCGGCCAGCAGATCCTGATATTCCTTGTGGCGGCCTACGAAAGCAGCCATGAACCGGCAGCTGGTGCGCACCTTCAGGCCCTGCTGCCGCGCGTAGTTTAGGGCTTCCTGGGCCATTGCCTCGGCCACACCCTGGCCTCGAAGCCCCTCATCCACGAAGGTGTGCGTGAAGTCGATAACGCCGTCGGTGGGGAGGCTGTAGGCCAGTTCGGCCGTGTACCCATCGACGGTGGTGGTAAATTCTTGGTCCTGGGGATGGTGTTCGATGGAAACGCTCATGAGGAAATGGAAAGAGAAGACGAGATGAAAACGAACCGGGTAGTGGCTAGGCAAGATACGGAGCCAGCATTTTTTAGGTGGGCATTCTAGCCACTGAAGCACTGCTCTGCGTATGCAGGTGCAATGGCAGGGCTCAGCTAGCCGAGCCTTGTTCTTTCCCTGTTTCTACGTATTCCGCTTATGCAAACCAACCCCACCAACGGCCAAGACGATAACTGGGCCGACGACGAGTTTGAGCACGGCCAGAAGCCCGAAAACATTCAGCGCGGCACCCACGACGCCAACGCGCCTACAACGGCCGGCCACACCGCCGGCCAGGGTGCGGCCCTCCCAAACACCTCCAATGGTACGCCTAACTACGGCGACTTCGGCCACGCCAGCCCCTCGGGTGCCAGCACGCAGACCAACGCAACCAACTCCCGGCAAGCCGGTAACAACCCCGGCGGCACGGCGGCTCCCTCCTACGCCGAGCCCGACCAGCGGGGCAGCGTGCCGCAGAACCTCGACCCCGAAGCGGCCCGCCAAGCGCAGAACGCCGACTACGAGGAGCAGCGCGATAGCTGGGCTAAGGACGATCCCCGCTACGGCGGCGGCACCCGCAACTGGGCCACCAACGAGCCCGCCAACCCTAGCACCGGCCCCGCCGACGACGACAACGCCCCCGGCGAGCCGCGCGGGAAAACGCAAAACGACGGCAGCAACGACAACCCTGACGAGTTCAGCGCCCTGCGGCCCGACAATGGTGCAGGCATTCCCGGCAAGTAAGTTTCACCCCGCATTTTCCTAGCTACATGGCTTCCAACGACCAGAATCCCGCCGATGCCCTCGACCCCAAATCGGGCGCTAATCTCACGGAAGAGCAGCGCAAGCACCGTGAGGAGTTGTACGGCTACAAGCAAGACGAAGAAGGCACGCTCGACACCTCCGCCCGACTAGACGAGGAAACGATAGGCATCCCCGACGACACCTCGAATTCGGGCCTCGGCACATCGGCCATCACCGAACAGTTCACCGATCCGGGCTTCAACAACCCCATCGACGACAACAACCGCTAGACGCTGTCTGCCTGATATAAAAAGCCTTCCATGCACCATGGAAGGCTTTCTTCTTGCTAACAGGCGGCTTCAGCATAGGTCCGTTTGCATTTTCAGGCTTGGGCTGGAAGGTTTGCGAAGACAAGACTAGGTACGCACGCAAAGCGGCCTTGCACTGCGGTGTAACCTTCCGCCGTGCCGTTGCGGATAACGAGCAATGTTCTGCTCCACCCACTCCACCCTATGCCCACTCCGCTTCTCGTTCTCACCGATTTCACTTCCGCTGCTGACCATGCCTTAGCCTATGCCGGTGCGCTGGCGGAAGCTTTGCACACCTCTCTGGTCCTGCTGCACATTCGCCGCGAGTCGCTGCTCGATGCTGATACTTTTACGGGCAAGATCAAGCACCTGGGCGAAGACGAAGTAACGGCCGCGCTAGCCGAACGCGCCGCCTCGATACGGGTGCCTACTGCGGTGGAAGCCGTTGCGGAAGGAGTATCGGTAGGGGTGAAGGCAGCTGTGGCGCGGCACCGGGCTGGCCTTGTTGTTCTGGGCAAGCCCGACACGGAAAATATCCCCAATGAATTGGTGTTCAGCACTGCTCTCACGCTGCTGCGCGCCACCCCTGTTCCGTTGCTCGTAGTGCCTGCCAGCACGGGTGCTACTGTGCCACCTGGCCGCGTTACGCTGGCCGCCGATGGGCAGCCGTTCCGCCTGGCCGAGCCCGTTATCGTGGCCATTCAAAAGCTGTTGCAACGACTGCACCCCGCACTTACGGTAACGCACGTGGCCGAGCCCGAAGACAACAACGACTGCACGATAGCCAAGGCCACGGTGCTGCACAGCGGCCTTGGCACAAACTTGCCTCACATCCAGACGCACCGCATGCGTGACTCCTCCCCTTCGCGGGGCATTCTGCAAGCTGCCACCGAAACCCAAGCTGATTTGCTGGTGCTCATTGCGCGGCGGCACAGCTTTTTAGGTCAGTTGTTCAACAGAAGCGTGTCGGCGCAGGTGGTGCTGCATAGTACGCTGCCGGTGTTGCTGCTGCCGGGCCACGAGTAGCTGGTAGTAGCTACAAGAGGTGAGATATGATAAGTAAGACTGACGTTTTGGTCATATATCTTACTTCGCAAATTTCACTTCCCATCGTTATGGAGGGCGAAGCCGGAATGGCGCGTTTTCAGTACGCTGCCTAGCGGATTAGTATGGAAGACGACTCGAAACGAGTCCTAAGCTCAACATAACGCCGGGACTCTGCGGCTCGTTTTGAAGGATTGCAGTATCTCCTTGATGTCGATGTCTGAACCTTTCAATTCCGCCGAATCGCGCCGGCGGTTTTTGCGCCAGATGAGCCTGACTGCCGCTGTTGCGGCCGTAACTGGGCCTGTCAGCGCCTTTCCCTCCCCATCCAGCACTATGGAACACGACGATAAGCAGAAGCTCGGCTTCGCCATTGTGGGCCTCGGCAAATTTGCCCAGGAGCAGATGATGCCCGCTTTCAAGGACTGCAAACACGCCCGCATTACGGCCTTGGTCAGCGGCACGCCCGACAAAGCCAAGAAGCTGGCCGCCGAGTATGGTGTCGACCCCAAAAACATCTACAGCTACGAGAATTTCGACTCCATCAAGGACAACCCAGCCGTTGATATCGTCTACATCGTGCTGCCCGTGGGCTTGCACGCCGAATACGTGGTGCGGGCGGCCAAAGCCGGCAAGCACGTGCTGACTGAAAAGCCGATGGCTACCAGCGTGAAGGAGTGCGAGCAGATGATTGAGGCATGCCAGAAAGCCAGCAAGAAATTGATGGTGGCTTACCGGGCGCAGTACGAGCCTTTCAACTTGGCCGCCATCGAGCGAATCCGGAAGGGAGAGCTGGGCAAGCTACTCCAAATCACCGCCGACCACGGCCGCATCGTGGACCCCACCGGCGACAAAGCTGACACCTGGCGCGTGCAGAAAAAGCTGGCCGGTGGGGGCTCACTCATGGACCTGGGCATCTATTCCCTCAATGCCACCCGCTACCTCACCGGCGAAGAACCCGTGGAAGTAACAGCCATGGAAGTGAGCGACAAGTCGGACCCACGTTTCAAGGAAGTGGAAGACCGGATTCACTTCACGCTGCGCTTCCCGAGCGGCGTGCTCGCCTCCTGCACCAGTTCCTACAGCACCGAGAGCGTAAAACGGTACCGGGCCTTCGGCGATAAAGCCTGGCTCGACCTCGACCCGGCCACCAACTACTACGAGCACAACATGAAAATCGGGACCAAGGACGGCAAACAGGAACCCGGCCTCAAAGAAGGCAACCAATTCGCCGCCGAGCTCGACCACATGGCCGAATGCGTGTTGCAAAACAAAACCCCCAAAACACCCGGTGAGGAAGGCTTGCGCGACATCCGCCTCATTATGGCCATTTACGAAGCTGCCCGCACCGGCAAGAAGGTGAAAGTGTAAACCCTGAACCTTCCGCTGGAGTCAGAATGTACGCTTTCGTGCTGGGCCGAAGTTCCCGCTTCGGCTCTACTCGATGCGCGGAAGGTCCTGCCTATCACGGCAAAACAACGCCTGCGGGCGAGCTGCTCCGTCTTTGCATAATGGCCTTACTCTCCCAGCACCCACGAAATCTGACAGAGCGGCACGGTAGAATAGTGGCCTAAAGCTAATGCGGAAGCGCAGCTTCGGCCCAGCCCTGGGCAGTACTGTTTCTACTCGACGGCATGAGCACGCGTGCTCAACGGCATGAGCATGCGTGCTCGACGGCATGAGTATGCGTGCTCGACGGCATGAGTATGCGTACTCATACCGTCGAGCAGGTCGGGGCTTCCTTTTCGGGCTGTTCTTTTACCAACGCCAGCCCAGCAATATGCCGCCGTACCAGTTGCGGCCGGGAGCAGGCTGGAAGTAACGACCCCCGAAGGCGTTTAGGTCGTTGCCGAGCGAATAGCGGCGGTTGGTGGCGTTGTCGAGGCCGCCGAATACGTCGGCTTCCAGACGCCGCCTTATGGTGCGCCGCCAGCCGGCCCGCGCGCCGAAAGTCCAGTAGCCCGGAGCCGCTTCGGTGTTGGCATCGTTGAGGAAGATGCGCGCCTGGTGGTTGACGGTGGGGCTGAGGTAGAAGCCGTGTTTTTCGCTGTAGTCGAGGCCAGCGGTGAGCGTGTGCGGCGCGGTGCCGGTGAGGCGGTTGCCACTGAAATCCTGCCCACCCGACTCGTAACGGCCGAAACGATAGTGGTTATAGGTGTAGCTGGCAAAAGCCCGCAGGCCGAGCGTCTCCTCCCATTTTGCCGGGGCGGGTGCTCTTGTCAGGTCGGGTCGTACGTCGCCCACTACTACTACGGTCCGCTGCCAGAGCCAGCCGCTCACTGCGGCTTCTATACCCCGCTGGCGGGTGTTGCCGGAATTAGCAAATAGCTGCGTGCCCTGCGCATCGGAGCGGGCCACGATGGTTTGGCGCAGCCGGAAATCATAAGCGGCCACATCGAAGCTGAGTCGGTTGCCGAACAGTTTGCCCCGCGTGCCCACCTCGTAGCTAGTGCCGCGCTCCGCCTGCAAAGCCGTGTTCAGAGAAGCATCCGACGGACGAATTTCCTCTTCCGTTGGGGGCGAGAAGCCACTGCTCACGCTGGCATAGGCAGAAACCTGGGCCGTCAGCTCTTTGAGCAGCGCCACCCGCGGCGACACCTGCGGCCGGAAGTTGCGCTCCACCTCGTAGGCATCGGGCCGAGCAACGGCGTCTGAAACGCGGGCAATACGGTAGCGCAGACGGTTGTAACTGGCCCCGGCCGTCAGCAAGAAACCCGCTGGCAGTTCAACATCAGCTTGCGCAAACCCAAAGCCCGTGAGCGTACGAATTTCGTCGTTGTAGCGTAACGGGCCCGGCGTGCCCGCGCGGTTTTGGTAGTTGCGCGAATCCTCGAAACCAGTTTGTAGCTCGGCGCCGCCTTGCAAGCGTAGCGTGCGGCCTGCCAGTGTAGTACGGTAGCTCAGCGTAGCGCGGCCTCCGGCGCCGAGCAAGGAGTTCCGCTCGAAATCAATCAGAAATGGTGTTGCTATGGTGCTGCCACTGCCGTAGACTGTGGTTTTGCTGCTGAGACGCTCCGTGAATTGATGCGTGTAAGTGGCGCCGAGCAAGGCCGTACGCGAGGCGTAGGAAGCTTGCTGCTCTACGGTGCCGGGCGCGGTAGCCGTGGCGGGCCGGGCCTGGCGGGGGTTGGCATAAAACTGGGCGCGGGTGAGGCTGCCGGGAATTTGATAGTCAAGGTCGGTATAGAGGGCGTGCAGGTCGAGGGTGCTTTTTTCAGTGGCGCGCAGTTCTCCATCCAAGGCCAGTACATCGCGGCGGAGGCTGCTTTGCTGGCGGTAGCCGTCGAGGGTTTGGCGAGCGTACTGGACTCGGAGGTAGCCGGTAGCGCTACCCGTTTCGGCGGCCACCGTATAGCGCCGCAATCCGAAGCTACCCACGGTGAAGCCAGCTTGGGTGCGGGTTCCTGCGCCAGATGGGCGCCGGTTACGCAGCAACACTGCGCCGCCCGTGCCAGCACCGTACACGCTGGCGGCTGGTCCTTTCAGTACTTCTAGCTGGCCAATTTGAGCGGGATCGAGTAGGTTGAGGGGCGTGCTGCCGCTGGCCTCCGTGAACGGAATGCCCTCGTAGTATACTTTCACGTTGCGCACGCCAAACGGAGAACGAAGCGTACTGCCTCGCACGCTAAGGCGGTAGCTAGCCGTGGCTCGCTCTTCGAGCCGCACCCCCGGCAAGGTATTCACGGCCTGCGTGAGGGCAGTTTGCGGAAACCGCTCAAAGGTGGCCGTCTCAACTACACTCACCGCGGCTGCGGTACGACGTAGCGGCAACTGCTGGCCGTAGCCTGTCACGGTGGCTTCGGGCAGCACCACGGCGCGGGTGGTATCGGGCAAGCTAGGTTGAGCGGCGAGAGAGATAGGCGGAAGCAGCAGGAATAGCGCGTAACGGAACAGCATCGGGCAGGATGGGCACGGGAAAAAGGAACCACCTCAGACCGAACGAGGAAGCCGAGAGCAGGGTTAGGTGCGGGCTATTTTAGAATAAAGAAACTTCCTCACAGTGAAGCTCACTGTTTGAGGGATGAGTTGGAATGTACAACCCCTGTTTACTGTAAAGCGCTATCTGGTGTAGCTCCTCCTATGCTTATTACTCACGAACGAGTGCACAGTTGAGAGTCAGATGGAGAGTAGGATGAATAGTCAGCCGCGCCTTTTATAAATTAAAATTTAATATTTATGGTTTATCCTTTCTTATCCTATTTCAAGGGCATTACGATATGATTAATTAATTACAGATAAGCTCTAAAAGCATGACGATTATCCCGGCATTATCAATATATTCCGCTTTCTTTGCATGAAGGAAAATAATGGTTTGTCACGTTTTGTCACCATTACTACACAAAAGCACGCGTTACTGCGCTCCGAACTCACTCACTAAAATGTGACTTTACTGAGCCGTCTTTCTCACCTGCAAAACACTTTCTGATTAAACCTTACTCCCTACTCGCATGAACCTACGCTTACGTTATTGCCTCTGGGCATTACTGCTAGCTGTGCTGCTGATAGCAGCACCCGCGACGGCTCAAAACTTGCTAACTAACCCTGGCTTCGAGGCGGGCAACACAGGCTTCTCTACGGCTTACCGGTTTGTCAACCCCACCGGCAGCTCGGCGGCGGGCGACTACACAGTAGGAAACAATACCAGAGATTTCAACACTGGCTTTGCTGTCTACCGCGACCATACCACGGGCAGCGGCCTGTTTATGATAGTGGACGGTGCTACTTCCCCCGTTACCATCTGGGAACAAACGGTTACGGGCCTGCAAGCAAACCAGGATTACCAATTTTCCTTTTGGCTGCTAAATGCCATCGGCGACAGTAAAGCCCGTATTCAGGTGTCGGCCAACGGAGTCGATATTGGCTCTCCTTTCACCAACCCCAACGACGGCGGCAACTGGCAACTGAATACCGTGACGGTAAACCCGGGAGCCAGCACGCAGCTCATTATCCGACTCCGCGACCTAAACCTGGCGAGCGGTGGCAATGACTTCGGCATCGACGACGTATCGCTGACGGCGCCGGTAGCCAACCCGCAGCTCACGGCCAACGCCGTGACAACGAGCAGCATCAGCACGGCCGCTACCACCACGCCCACCCAGATCAGCCCACTCAGCGCCACCATATCCGGCCCGAGCGGCGCTACGGTCGCGTCATTCACTATCGTTACGGTGCCTTCCGTGGGCACGCTACGCATCGGAGCCAACGGCGCAGCCTTGACGGCTGGCCAAGTTGTAACGGCCGCACAGGCCAGCCAGCTCTACTATACGCCTGCTGGCAGCACCACGCAGAACGTAACGTTCACGTACACTGCCACCGATAGCAACGGCAATTTCAGCGCCAATACGGCCACGTATACCATTCCGCTGGTAGCTCCTACGCCACCCACGGGTTGCGGCCCGGCTTACGGCGGTGGTCCAGCCTCCAGCGGCTTGTCGGCCGACTACTACGCGGGCTACTTCAACGACAACTTGACCTTCTTCAGCAGCAACGCGCCAGGGCTAACCCGGATTGATCCGCAGCTGAACTTCACAGGCGCTAATGGCTGGGGCAACATCATTCCGCCCGCCACGAATGGCGGAGCAGACGGCCCCGACCAGTTCTCAACCCGCCACCGCGGCAGCATTCTCATTCCCACGGCTGGCGCGTATACCTTTTACCTGACTTCCGACGACGCCTCTTACTTGTGGCTCGACGGCGCAGCGCTGGCTCCGACCATTGCCAATGCCACTGTCAACAATGGCGGCTTGCACGGTGACGTTACGGTTCAGGCCACTGTAACGCTCTCGGCGGGACTGCACAACATCCTGGTATACTACGGCGAAAACGGCGGCGGTAACACGCTAAGGTTTGAGTACAGCAGCACGGCTGGCGCCGGCATCACGCAGCAGGTTGTACCAAACAGTGCCCTTTGCGCCGGACCAAGCCCCTTGCCGCCCGTGGCCAACAACGTGACCAACTCGCCGGCCATGCCCAACACCAACGCTGCCACTGCCATTCAGGCGCTATCCGGCACCGACCCCAATGCCGGCGGCTCCGTAACGAATTTCGTGGTAGCGACGCTGCCCACGGCGGCCAGCGGCATTTTGTATTTGGATGTGGAGCCCGTAACGGTTGGCCAAGTGCTAACGGCCGCGCAAGCTGCCGCCCTCAGCTTCGACCCCGAACCTACGTTCACGGGCAACGCCACGTTCACCTTCTTCGCGGTAAATAACGCTGGCATCCGATCCAATAACCCAGCCACTTACACCATTCCGGTGGTGGGCCCGGTGGCCGACGTAACGACGAGCATAAGCGGCCCAACGACCTTGAACGTAGGTCAGTCGTCGGGTACGTTCACGGTAACGTTTACCAATAATGGTCCGCAGGCCGCTACGCAGGTAACCCAGACCATTCGCCTCCCCAATGGTGCCACCATGACGATGGCCCAGCAGGCGGCGTTGCCTGCCACGGCTTCTTATAATGCGGGCACCAACACCATCAACTTCGGTACGGTACCGGTGCTCAATAGCGGCACTACGAACACTTACACGTTCAGCTTCACTTCGCCCAACACGCAGGGGGCAAACTCGCTAGTGAGCACCGTAGGCACGAACGTCAGCCAAGGCGCCAACGCGGCTCCTGACCAGTTTACCTTCAACGTGAACGTGGCGGCGGGTAACTTCTTCGTCACCAACGACGACAGCAACGAGGTACCAGGCAACTCCACTAAGTCGGGCAACATCATCCTCAACGATGCCAACCCCGCCAACCTGCCCAACAGCGGCTTTTCAGTGCAACTCGTGTCTGCTCCCACTAGAGGCGTTGTCACGCTCAATGCCGATGGTAGCTACAGCTACACCCCCAATAGCGGCTATCTCGGCCCCGACGCCTTCACTTACCGGGTACGAGTACCAGGTGCTTCCCCAGAATTCTCGAACGTGTCGACGGTATCGCTGAATGTGTACAATGCCGCGCAGGTTTGTACCATTGGCACGGGCACCAACCTGCTGGCTAACCCGAGCTTCACGAGCGGCAATACGGGCTTTACCTCCACGTATGGCTATGTTACCGATGACCCCAGTACCATCCAGGAGTTGGTACCAGAAGGACTCTACGCTGTAGGAGTCGATGCTGCCAACTATCACCCACAATTTGCGGGCTTTGGGCGCACTGGAGCCGGCGACCCTTTCATGATGGTGAACGGCGACCAGGACCTTTCCGTGGTATATCAGCAAACGGTAACGGTACGGCCCGACACCTACTACAGCTTCTCAGCCTTCGCCAACAGCATCAACCCCGGCAGCCCGGCCCAGCTTGGCTTCGTTATCAACGGTAAATCCACCTCTACGGTGACCACCCTTGATGGCACAACCAACTACGTGCAGATTTCGGACCTGTGGTTCTCAGGCAGCACCACTTCGGCAGTTATTGAAATTCGCGACGTGAACAAGGCGGAGGGTGGCAACGACTTTGGGCTTGATGACTTGTACTTCGGCACCTGCGCCGTGGGTTTGGTAGCCAACAACGTAATGTCTCCAGGCCTGAGCAACTCGGCGCCTTCAACCAGCATTCCGCCCCTGAGCGCCACCGTAACGGCCGGCCCGGCGGTTGCTTCCTTCACGGTGCGGACTCTGCCCAACGCGGCGAATGGTATTCTCTACCTGAACAACAACCCGGTTATTCCGGGCCAGGTGATTCCACTCTCGCAAGCCAACCAGTTGTTCTTCGACCCGGTTGCGGGCTTCGTGGGTACGGCTACGTTCACGTACACGGCTACCGACGAAAGCGGTGCGGGCAGCAACAATACGGCTACTTATTCTCTGCCCGTCGACAACCGGCCGCTGCCAGTGGAACTTGTTAGCTTCGAGGTGAAGGCTGTGCGTAGCATAGACGCTGAACTGAACTGGCGTACGGCTAGTGAGTTGAACAACGACCACTTCGAAGTACAGCGCAGCCTCACGGGTCGCCAGTTCGAAACGATTGCTCGGGTAGCTGGCCAAGGCACTAGCAACCGTGCCACTTCCTACACGCACACCGACGCTCGTATCGGCAACAGAACCACTGGGCTGGTATACTACCGCCTGCGCCAGGTAGACCGCGACGGCACCACTAGCTACTCGCAGGTGCAGACGGTAAGCTTCGGCAAAGCAGCTGTTCAGAACTCTGGTATAGCCCTGTATCCTAACCCGGCTACCGCTACTACCACACTCGACCTGAGCACACTCTCGGCCGGTTCCTACCAGGTACGCGTGCTCGATAACGTGGGCCGGTTAGTGCTGACCACTACCAGCGAAGGCGGGAGCACCCCGCCACTTGATCTGCGAGCCATGCCTAATGGCACCTACATCGTGTTGGTGCGTGACGCCAACGGCAAGCAGTACACTAAGCGTCTGGTGAAGGAATAACATCAGCGCCGAGTGGCTCGAACGCCAGGCTTTTCCTACTGCGGGAAAAGCCTGGCGTTCTGCTTTAGAAGCGGAGCAGTTTGCAGGCTTGCACACACCTTTGGGAGAAGTGAATCCGTATCTGGCAAATGTTGCCCGGTAGGTAGTCTAGCTCTACTCCTTTGAAAGCAATGAAGACGATGAAGCCGGCGTTGTAATTCGCGCCACCGTCTACTTTACTTGCCATGCTTGCATTGCCTGTTTCAGCTTCTCTGCTTCCGCCCCGGCGCCATCGGCGGCCCCTGCCGTTGCCGTATGGATTAGTGGCATTGGGCTTCTTACTGCTGCTCGGCTGCCGCGTCATCGTCACCGACCCACGGCTTCAGCGGTACAGTGTAATGCAGCTGACTATGCCGGTGGCCTGTGACAAAACCAATAAGTTTGAATACAGCTCATGCGTGCTGACGAAGAAGATAATCCAGCGCTACACCTGGCAGACTAGCCGCTTCAATGGTCAAACTCGTGCCGATAGCCTTAGCTGGCTTCGGATAAAGCAGCGGCTGGATATACTACGTCGGCATCCTACGGCTAATAGCGGTGTAGCCATCCAATTCCTCGCTCATGCCCGCTACGCCAACTTGATTCAGACTCTCGACTACGTAAACGTACTCGACATCAAGAAATACTTTCTCCACATTCATTCGCCGGTCACCACGCTATACGTTCTGCCTAGCATGCAATCTGAAGCAGTATTGCATGACTACCAACCCGAAGAGGTGGCAGAACCAGTTCCTACTTCGGCGCTGGAACGCTGGCTCAATCATATTAGCGGACACATGGCGGGCCTTTCCTGGCGCAATGGCTTACTAGGTGGGCTGCTGGCTATTGTGGTTGCTTTGCTGCTGGCCTGGCTGAAGTTGTGGGAAGAGTGAGAAGGTGCAGCTATGTTGTGAGCTTGGCCCGCTTGGCTCAAATGCTGACGTGGTTGCTGCTGGAGTCTTTACCAAGCATTAGGCTGTGGATGCGCGGCGCCAACCTTTCAGCCTATCTTGCCGGCGCATGAAGAAACTCTCCCGCAACCTCACCTTCCAGGTGCTCACGGCTATTGTGCTGGGCGTGGTGGTTGGTGCTTTGTTTCCGGCCGTTGGCTCGGCGCTGAAGCCACTGGGCCAGGTGTTCATCAACCTCATCAAGATGCTCATCGGGCCCATCATCTTCCTGACGGTGGTGCTGGGCATTGGCAGCATCGGCGACCTGAAAAAAGTGGGCCGCGTGGGCGGCAAGGCGCTGCTGTACTTTGAAATCGTGACCTCGCTGGCGCTGCTTATTGGTGTGGCGGCGGCCAACCTCACGCAGCCCGGCGCGGGCATCGACACGCGCGGCGTGGCCGCCAAGGCTGCCGAAACGCAGCAGTACGCCACCCAGGCCGCTCAACTCGATTGGGTGGCTTTCTTCACCCACATCGTGCCCGAAAGCTTCGTGGGCGCCTTCGCGGCCGGCGACGTACTGCAAGTGCTGCTGGTAGCCGTATTGTTCGGGCTGGCTCTTACGCGCGTGGGTTCTACCGTGAGTGCGCCGCTCATTACCACGCTGGAACGCCTAAGCAAGGTGTTTTTTGGGGTGCTGAGCATGGTGATGAAGCTCGCGCCACTGGGGGCCTTCGGGGGCATGGCTTACACCATCGGCACCTACGGCCTCGACACGCTGCTACCACTAGCTAAGCTCATGGGCACAGTGTACTTAACCATGCTGCTCTTCATTTTTGGAGTGCTGGGCGGCATTGCGCGCTACTACAAGTTCAGTTTGTGGCGGCTGCTGGGCTTCATCAAGGAGGAATTGCTGATTGTGCTGGGTACTTCGTCGTCGGAGTCGGCGCTGCCGCGGCTCATGGACAAGCTCGAAGCCTTTGGGTGCGCACGGCCGGTGGTGGGACTGGTGGTGCCTACGGGCTACTCCTTCAACCTCGACGGTACCACTATCTACCTTTCCATGGCCAGTATTTTCCTGGCGCAGGCGTTTCACGTGCCGCTCACGCTGGGCCAGCAGCTTACCATCATCGGTATTCTGATGATAACGAGCAAGGGTGCGGCGGGCGTTACGGGGTCGGGTTTCGTAGTGCTGGCTTCTACGCTGGCCGCCACCAAGGTAATTCCGGTGGAAGGCCTGGCCCTGCTGCTGGGCGTTGATAGGTTTATGTCGGAGGCTCGCGCCCTCACCAATATCATCGGCAATGCCGTTGCCACGGTGGTTATTGCCAAGAGCGAAGGCGAGTTTGACGAGGCTAAACACCAAGCAGCGCTAGAGCTATAAGTTTTTGGTTGTTGGTTTTTCGTTGTTGGTCTTTGGCACCTTGTTATTCTATTTCAGCAACTAGATCGAGTGGTTTGATGGTGTACTAGTTTCTCGCTGTAGATCCCCACAACCCACAGCACGAACAACGAAAAACCAACAACCAATAACGAAAAACCAAAATGCCCGCCCTCTCTCCTGACCTTCGCAAGGCGCTGCTGGCCCTGCCGCAGAAGGAAAAAGACCAGCTGCTGACGCGCCTCGTCGCGCAGGATGCCGTGCTGACTGAGCAACTCAGCTACCGCCTACTGGAAGGCGATGAGGCGCTGGAAACCCGCCGCCAACGTCTGCGAACCCAGGTAGATGACCCCGTGCGCGGCTACCATCAAACGCCCAACGACCTGCTCCACATAGTACGGCAGCTTCAGGCCCGGCTCAGCTACCACGCCAAAATCACGGGCGACACGCTAGGCGAAATTGAGCTGACCATCCGCTTGCTGACCAACATTTTCCGGCATCAGCCCGAGGCTGTAGCGCGCCTACACGGCCCCACGCAGCCGCTACTCCAACACTTGGCCCGCCGCACCGCCGATGTGCTCAAGCAAGTCGATAAGCTTCATCCCGACTACCTCATCGAATTAGAATTCGTCTTAAACGAGCTGCTAACCTTACTCTACGCCTCCGCCGCTGCCCCTTTAGCCAGGGAGCTGGGAATTCAGGTGAGAATTGGTGAATGAAGAATGCGCTACGCGACCTCCTACTGACCGGGTTGCTTCAATGCCTCATTAAACCTACTCCAACGCGCGGAAGACGATGGGCAACGTGTAGGCGACTCGGACGGGTTGGCCGCCGGTGCGGCCGGGCGTCCACCAGGGCATGATGCGCACGAGGCGCAGGGCTTCCTCGTCGAGGCCGGAACCGAGGCCGCGGACGACTTTGGGTTCGAGGATGCGGCCTTGCTCGTCGATGATGAAGCTGACGTGTACTTTGCCCGAAACGCCTTTGCGCAACGCTTCTTCGGGGTAATTGAGCTTGTCGCGCAGGAATTTCTGGAATGCGGCGGGGCCGCCGGTGAAGGCCGGCATCTCTTCGGCAATGTTGTACACTACCGGTTCCACGGGGGCCTCACTTACCGTACTGGTTCCGGCGGCGTTGTGCGAGCCAGTAGTGCTAGAGCTGGAGTCGTTGTAGGTGAGGGCAGCGGCCGTGTGGGTCGTTTGGGCCACTAGCGGCCGGGCCGTTAGCAGCACAAGTAGCAAAAACAACGTAAGGGTACGGAGCATGGCAACAGGGGCTTGACGGATTGGTCAACGAAGGTACAGCCACCAGAAAGCGCGGCCGTCACCGTAACGTTACCCTTATGTTGCGCTTATGTTGGTAACATTACCCGTATCCTTTAGCGGCCAAAACCTGTATCTTAAAGCAGCACTACCCGCTCACCTTACTCCTACCGCTATGTCGAACCTGCCTTCTCCCGAACACGTGCGCCCACCCCAGAACCTTTCCGATGCCGCGCTACGCCAGGCCCTGAACGAGTTAGAGGGCAAAATCCGAACCTTGCACAACCGTGCCCACGCCACCACGGCCGGGTCCCCGCACACCTACCTCGAACACGCGGCCATGCTGGAAGCCAAGCGCAACAAGCTGCTACAGCGCCTCGGCCCCGATCCTAACGCCGCCATTGCCACCGACCCCAAAGCGGCCGATACGGCAAACCGCAGTACCTGGGACGAAATCTGGCAAGGCATCGAAAACCTCCGCAACGACCTGCGAAACATTATCTGAATCGCAGGTTATGCGGATTTCAGGAAGTTTAGCAACGGCTTTCAGGATCACAAACCCCAAAGAGGCTTCCTTAACAGCAAGCCTCTTTGGGGTTTGTGCTTTTGCTGTTTCGATGATGCGGCTGAGATGACGCATCTGGAACAAGCCTTCGCATCAGAATTGCGGCCTCACCGACCACGCAAGCGGCTCAGGGTTTCCTGGACAATGCCGAGGTAGGAGGCAATCTGGTTCAGGGGTACGTGGCGAAGTATGGGTACTCGGGGGGAGCAGTAACCCAAAATGGCGCGCCTGGGGGCTTGGGCAGGTGCGTCGGCTGGGGTGGCTGGCGGCTGAGCGTGGGGCAGGGCTGCACGCCGGGCGGCAGCACCAACGGCGCCGGTGTACAGGGCGGCGTGGGGGCCGCGCCAACTGTGGTCAGCAACAGTCCGGTCGCGAGCAGCCAGCCGGGGCGGGAAGTTTTCCAAAGTAGGGGGCGGAACATAAGCAGGAAAACAGGGATGCCCGTTTACCCACGGGCTTCCTTTTGTTACAACCGTGCGGCCAAGCCGAAGCGGATGCGAATCAGGTGGACATGACCACTCAAGCTTACTGGACTTGCACGGTATGGGGCCGGGCCTGGTAGCGGGCTATGCGCGAGCCGCCCGCGCTGGAACCTTGCTGCAAAGGCAGGATCTGGGTGCGGTTCATGAATATCTGCGCCGCGCCGCTCAGCACCTGGTTTATTTTGTTGGCTTCCAGAATGATGCTGGTGCTACCGGGGGCTGTGGTCTGGAAGTATTGAATAGGGTCGCTCTGGCCGGGGCCGTCGAGTATTACGTCCAGCACTTCGGGCGTGCGCAGCGGCTGGCCGTCCCAGGCTAGGGTGAAGGCATTGGTTTTGCTCAGCGCCGTGAGGGAGGCCGGAAACTCCGCCGGCAGCAGGTCGCTCACGGTATTGACGTAGGTTTTGCCGTCCACGTCCTTGAACGTGAACGTGGCCTGAACGCGCTGGCCGGCGTACTGCTTTTCGTAGTAATTGAGCAGCGGCACGAAGGTCATGGCGTCGCCGTCTACGGTTACCACGGAAGGCTCCTTCAGGGTGAGGGCCGTGCCGGTAGCGTTGCCGAACTTGAAGGCGGCGCGGGCGTACGTTTTATCCTCGGCTTTATCGTAGACGAGCGAGTAGTCGGTGTAAATCCGGTCTTGGCTGACCGCGTCGGAGCTTTCGGTTTCGCAGCTAGTGAGGGACAGCGCCAGGCCAAACCAGAGGACCAGGCCAGTGACTAAACGGTTGAGCAGATGCGGGGTCGTTTTCATGTAGAGAAATTAAGTGGAGAATGGAGCCTGGCTAGCCAAACTTAGTGCCACATCCAGCAAACACCTTTTGACTTACATCAAAAACGTCTGCCCAGCGCACCGCCATCCCGAAGGGTGAGAGCCCTCGCACTGGTGCAAAGCGCTTCTTCCCTCAGTCAGAAGGCATCTGCACTAGTGCGAAGCCATTACAACCGAGGGAAGAACGTATCCGCACCAGTGCGAAGCCAGTTCAACCGAGGGCAGAACGTATCCGCACTAGTGCGAAGCCATTTCGACCGAGGGAAGAACGTATCCGCACGGGTGCAAAGCGCTTCTTCCCTCGGTCAGAAGGCATCCGCACCAGTGCGAAGCCATTCCAACCAGAGGAAGAAGGTACTTGCACCCGTGGCAGTGGCTCAATACCCTCACTTCTTAGGCCACCGGCTCGCGGAAACCAACCCACGTAAAGCGTTTCACCACAAACTCTGGGTTGGTGAAGGAGGCATTGCCGGCGGGGTTGCCGCCCGTCACGTGAAAGTCGGAGAAGCCGGCGGCTTGATTCACGTAGATGCCGCCGGTCAGGTTGAAGCTCACGGGCGTGCCGGCCAAACTCATTTCGTCCATGATTTGCTCCTTCACCTCGTCATTGGTGGTGTAGGCGCCGCAGCTGATGGCGCCGTATTCCTTGGCTAGGTGCGCCGCCAGATGGATGCTCTCCTGGGTGTCCTGGGTTTTGATGACCAGCATAATGGGCCCGAACAATTCCCGGCTGAATTGTTCCACTTGGCCCGCGTCGAGTTCGTAGATGGTGGGCGAGCAGGTGCGGGCGTTTTTGAACGTGGGATGGTCGATGGCGCCGTGGGCCAGAATGCTCCGGCCGCCATCGAAGGCCAGCTGCTGCACCCGCTCGTGCGTAGCAGCGCTCTGAATAGCCCCAAACACGTGCGGCGCGGCTTTAGGGTTTTGTGCCAGACTGGTGATGGCCGCGGCCAGCTTCTGCACTACTTCGTCGTAGGGTACTTGCTGGCCCGCTACTTCCACGCCCTGGGCCGGCACGAAGAAATTTTGCGGCGTGGTGCACATCTGGCCCGAGTACAGACTCACCGAAAAAGCTAGGTTCTGGGCCACTTTATCGAGGTCGTCGCAGGAGTCGAGGATGACGCTGTTGACGCCGGTTTTTTCGGTGAACACCGTTTTGCCCTTCAGACTTTCCAGATACTCCCCAAACTGCGAGCTGCCGGTGTAGTCGATAAGCTTGATGGCGGGATTTTCGGCCAGGTCCTTGGCAATAAGCCGGTCGTTGGCATCGACGGCCAGCTGGCAGATGTTGGGGTTAAGGTCGTAGTGGGCCAGCACTTTCTGCACTTCGGCCACCACAATGGCAATGGGCAGCACGGCCTTCGGATGAGGTTTCACGAGGACGGGGTTGCCGGTGACGAGGCTGGCGAACATGCCGGGCACGGTGTTCCAGGTTGGGAAGGTGGAGCACCCGATAACCAACGCCACGCCTTTGGGCACAGCCCGCCAGGTTTTTTGCAGCGTGATGTTGTACTTGCCCATGGGCTTCTCCCAGCGGGTTTCTTCCGGGAAGCGGGTTTGCTCCTCGTAGCCGGCCGCAATGGCTTCCAGGGCCCGGTCGGCGGCATGCGGCCCGCTGGCCTGAAACGACATGATGTAGGACTGCCCGGTGGTGTGCATGGTGGCGTAGGCAATCTCAAAAAAGCGGTCCTTGATGCCGTCCAGCGCCTCCGTGAGCAGGGCCGCCCGTTGCGCCGGCTTCAGCTTGCGCCACTGCCCGAAGCTGGCTTCGGCGCGGGCCACCAGGGTTTCGGGCGAGAAAAACGGGTACGTAATGCCTAGCGCCTGCTGTTCGTACGGCGACTCTTCCTGGCCCACCCACTGCGCCGGCTCGCCCTGCCGCAATTCCCGGAACGGCTGGTGGCGCAGCTGGGCGAACTTTTCGCGGCCGTTGGCATCGGCATCCGCACCATATATCTCCGGCGAAGGATTTTCGGGAAAGGCGGCGAAAAACGTGCGGCCGTGCAGGGCCTGCACGGCCGCGTCGAGCGTGGGTTGATGCTTGCGGGTAGCTTCGGTCATAACCGGTTGGGAATGAAAAGAAATGGAATTGGCGGAGGATTTTCGGAGGTTGATCGAAAAGGCAACAGTAGCTGGCTCCGATGCCTTTTGAGAATGGCTAGATTTACGAATCCAGCGCTCTTACGTTTGTCCTTCTTTCCAAGACATCCAACCTCCGCTGTTGTTCGTTTGTCTTGGCTCTGCACGGCCTCTTCTTACTGCTTTCTATGCTCCCACTCCTACGCTCTCGTTTGTTGCTGCCGTTGCTGCTAATGGGCCTGGTGGCTGGCGCACCAGTCAATAGCGCTGCGCAACGGGTGCCTGGCCTGGCCGGCTCCGGCACCCCCATCACTACCCTGGGCACGTTGGTCTTCAAGCTCAAGCCCGAATACCGAGACCAGGCCAAACCGAATGAGATAACGCAGCCTACCCTAGCCGCTACCCTGCGCCGTCTGGGCGCAACCCAGCTGCGGCAGAAGTTTCCGCACGCCCAGGCTCCCAATCCTAAAAAAGCAGAGACCGTAGACTTGCGCTTGGTGTACCAGGTGTGGTTTAGAGAGGATGTTTCTTTGGCGAAAGCCAGCTTGGCGCTCCGCCAAACCGGCACGCTCAGTTACGTAGAGCCACTGTATTACCGCGCCCCACTCTACCAGCCCAACGACCCGCTCGCTGACTCTACCAACGTGGCGGGTGGTTTGTATCACCTCAAAAGCATCCGGGCCTACAAGGCTTGGGACGTGACCAAGGGCGACACCTCCGTGCTCATCGGTATCACGGATACCGGCTTCCGGCTTTCGCACGAGGACCTGAACGGGCAGTGGCAGCGCAACTACCAGGACCCACCCGATGGCGTCGACAACGACAACGACGGTTTCGTGGACAACTTTCGCGGCTGGGACTTCGCCGACAACGACAACAACCCCGCCTCCGACGCTTTCTCGCAGCCCCGGCACGGCGTGCTCACCAGCGGAGCCGCCGCCGCCCGCCCCGACAATGGTCGCGGCCTGGCGGGTGTGGGTTTCAACTGCCGGTTCTTGCCCCTGAAAATTTACCCTAGCACGGCAGCTGGCAGCTTTGCGGGCTATGAGGCTATTGTGTATGCGGCTGACCACGGCTGCAAAGTCATCAACATGTCGTGGGGCGGCGCGGGGGGCCGCTCGCAGTTCGAGCAGGACGTTATCACCTACGCCGCCATAAACCGTGACGTGGTGGTGGTGGCGGCCGGCGGGAACACCAACGCCGAGTTGGACTTCTACCCTGCTTCCTACGACCATGTATTGTCGGTGGGGGCAACGAGGGCCGGGGATGTGAAAGCCGGTTTTGCCACCTACAGCCGCCGTCTCGATTTGGTGGCGCCCGGTAATGACGTCGTAACTGTGTTAGGCGACACCGACTCCGATTACCTTGCCGTCAGCGGCTCGTCGTTTTCGGCGCCGCTGGTAGCGGGGGCGGCGGCGTTAGTACGCACACGGTTTCCGCAGCTGAATGCCGCCCAAGTGCGGGCCCAACTGCGCCGCACCACCGACAACGTGGACACTTTACTCGGCAACGCCGCTTACGCGGGCAAGCTGGGCACGGGCCGTTTGAACGTGTACCGGGCGGTGCGCGCCAACGACCAACGCGCCGTCCGCATCACGCAACGCACGTTCAGCCCTAATAAGGCGGCCTACCAACCCGGCGAAACCATAGCGCTGGCGGTGGGAGTGGAAAACCTGCTCCAGCCAGTGCAGAACCTGACGCTCACGCTTTCCTCGCCGTCGCCTTACCTCACGGTGCAGCAGGCCACGTTTGGCGTGGGCCCGTTGGCTACCTTGGCCCGAACCTCGAACACGGGTACGCCGTTTCGGCTGGCCGTGGCGGCGAGTGTACCGCTTAATACGCGCGCGCTACTTCGCTATCATTTCTCTGACCCTGCCACCGGCTACGAGGAAGATTACTACACGAACCTGCTGCTCAACCCCGACTACGTGGTGCTAAATGCCGGCGACCTGTCTCTCACGCTCACCAGCCGCGGCAATATTGGCTACGACGGCCTGGGTTCCGATTTGGGCGAAGGCGTGAGCTACCGGGGTGGCCCGCCTCTGCTTTACGAAGGCGGCCTGCTGCTGGCCGCCGGTGATGCGCGCGTATCGAGCCGCTTGCGCAACGACCGGAACGGTATTGATTCGGATTTCTTCAGCCTGACGCAGGCCGCCCTCCGCCGCCAGTCGCTCCGGGCCGACCAGGAAGCTGTGGGGGTATTGCAGGATTCGCTGCCCTCGGCCACCCGCAACCGCACGGTGGGCGTGCAGGTGCGCCAGCGCGGCTACGCCTGGGCCCAAGCCCCGCACCGCGACTACGTGATTTTGGAGTATCGACTTAAGAACGTGACGCCCGACACACTGAAGCCACTGTACGCGGGCTTGTTCATGGACTGGGACGTGCTGCCCGAATACGCCCGCAACGTGGTGGCTTGGGACTCGGTGCGCCACCTGAGCTACGCTTACGATAAAGGCGATTCTTCCACGTACGTGGGCCTGAAATGGCTGAACGGCGGCACGGCTACTTGCTATGCCATCAACGTAAATGCGCCGGCGGGTAGCCCAGTACAGCTATCCAACGGTTTCAGCCGCGCCGAAAAACACCTGACGCTCAGCACCGGCACCCGCCAGCGCACCACCGGCCAGCCCACCGGCACCGACATTGCGCACGTGCTCGGCGCCACCCTCCCCCGCCTTGCCCCCGCCGACTCAGCCGTGGTGGCTTTTGCCGTGCTGGCCGCTCCTTCTCTGTCCCAACTCCAAGCCGCCGCCGATGCCGCCCAGACTCGCTACAGCCAAGTACTGCCCGTACGCCTCAGTCTTCCCGCCAGCGCCTGGCAGCTTTACCCAAACCCAGCTTCCGGCAAAGTTCGGGTGGAAGTGCCCGCCAGTTTTGGTGGACAGGAAGTCCGGCTGCTGAACCCACTGGGCCAACTGCTGCGTCGAGCGGTGCTGACTGGCAACGCGGCGGCGCTTGATGTGAGCGGCCTCCCAGCTGGCGTATATGTAGTGCGTGTGCACGGCGCGGCCGGTGAATTGGTGCGTCGCATTGTGGTGCAGTAGCGCAGGCTGCGGCCGGTAAGCGTCACCCAACATTTACCTACGTAAATAAGCCGCACTACCTTGGTAGTGCGGCTTATTTACTTTTCTTTACGCCATGCTAAATGCTTGTCACGTAGCGTAGGCGTCTGAGTCAGGATACTCCAATAGTCACCGCGCTACAACGACGCGGCGCGTGAGCAAACCGGCGGGCGTCGTGACGCGCAATAGGTAGATGCCCTGGCGCACATTGCCCACTGGTACGCTCAGTCGGTTCAAGCCCGCCTTCACTGGCATCTCCGTCTTGGGCACCACCGTGCGGCCCGTCATATCTACCAGCTGCACGTGTAGGGCCTGCGCCTTCACGGCCGTGTACTCAAGCTTGAGTTCTTGGTCCACCGTGGTGGGGTACACTTGCAAGCGCAGTTCCTCGGCCGGTGAGACGGTAGTTAAGGCGCTGCGACCATTTGTACCGTTGGGTCCTAAATCAGTGAAATACCATTTTTGGTTGGGAAATCCTCCGTAGCCCCATTGCTGCACTTTCTCGCCATCAATATCGGATTGGCCGTTGGTTTCCAGGGCTTTTCTACTATAGGAGTTGAGCACTTTGTATTCTCCATTCCCGAGGCTCTCCACCCGCCACTTCTGGTTAGCATAGCCTTCGTAGTTCCATTGCTGGACTTTCTCGCCGTCTATATCAGACTCTCCATTTGTTTCTAAAGCTTTGCCGCTGTAGAAGTTAGTTATCTTGTAGACGTTGCCCGAAGTGATACTTCCACTGCCCCCGCCGCTACTGCCGCCACTTTGCGTGCCGCTCCATTTGAAGGTAGCTACGGCGCCCGCGGGCAGCGTGTAGTCGAAGGCCTGGCTGCCCCATTTCACTTTAAAAGTGTTCTGCGAAGAGCCATTGTTGACGGCAATCAGCACTTTAGAGCCATCGGGGTTCTTGAAGGCCACGTTTTCAATGCCCCCGCTGTAGGAGTTGGACGAAATGCGTACGGCTCCTTGGCGCACAAACTTGCTGGCGTGGCCGAAGCTGTAATATTCCACGTTGCGCGTTACGTTGCCATTGTTGCTGTCGATGGTGAACATGCCGCGGCAGTTGCTACAGCCGCCGTTGGTGGGACCATAGTTCTGGTCGAGGGCCAGGTTCCACATCAACACGCCCTTGGCCCAGTTGCGCGTCGAGCCAATAATGAGATTGGAAAGGTGCCACCGTAAGTCCCCGCCAAAGTCGGAAGGCTCAGTACCAGAGCACTCCGTGAACCAAATATCCTTATCGGGATACGCGTCGTGGGTGGTGCTTTGGTTGCCCACCGAGCCGTTGTAGCAGTGGAAGGCCGAACCGGCCGCGTACCGACGGGCAGCCGCGTCGCTGTACACCTCGTTGGGGTAGTTGGGGTTGTTCCAGTTGTGGTCGTAAACGATGAGCTTGGTATTGATGCCCGCATTGGCGAAGGCCGGCCCGATGTTGTCCTTCAGAAAGCTGGCCTGGCTGGCCGGGTTCATGCTCATCGACGGATAACTGCCGGTGGCAAACTCGGGCTCGTTCTGCAACGTTACCGCGTAAATGGGCAAGCCTTCCGCTTCGAAAGCCTGGATATACTTGACAAAGTAATTGGCGTACACGCCGTGTTTGTCAAGCTCCAAGTAGCTACCGTTGAAGGTGTACTGGTTCTTCATCCAGGCTGGAACCGTCCAGGGCGTGCCCATAATGCGCAGGTTGGAGTTCTTGCTTCGGGCGGCTTGCAGCACCGGAATCAAGTCGGCCCGGTCGGGGTCAATGGAGAAATTATTAAGGCCGAAGTCCGTTTGCCCCTGGGGCACGTCGTTGTAGGTATAGGAATAGGTAGAGAAGTCCGAGGCGCCAATGGTGTGGCGCACTAAGTCCATGTTCAGCCCGCCAGAACCAAACATGTCCGCGAGCAGCGCGTCGCGCTGGCTGGCGTTCATCCGCTGATTGATGAGGTAGGCCGACGAGCCGGTCATGGCCGCGCCAAAGCCATCCATGCTCTGGTAGGTCGTGTTTTCGTCCACCGTAATGATCGTGGGGTTGCTGCCGCTGTCGGGGCCGAAGGAGGGACTGGTCGACTGCTGTTCGAGCAGTTTGCTCCGGTTGCCGTAGGTGAGCCACACGCTCACCGTTTCATTGGCCTGTGTGCCGAAGGCCAGGGCCGTCGGCGCGGGCGGGGTTGCCGGCCGGAAGGCGCTGAGCCCGCAAAGCGTGAGGCTGCCGGCCAAGAGGCCGAGCAGCGGACGAAAATAGTTTTTCATAGGGTTGGTGGAGGTTGGTAGAACAAAAGCTCCAGATGGAGCGGAAAGTCACTTCAGATGAGCTTTTGCAAACACGCCCGCACGTACCGTCCAGCGGCCCCGCTTTGCCAAGCTTCGAGCCTGTTGACCACTATTGCCGTGCAATAGCTCACAAGCAGGTGCGAGGCTACGCGGCTAAGCGTATTCGCGAAACGGCCTGCGTAATAGCGAATGCCTGCCCGCTGGTGTCACAACGTAGTACCTGGCATTATGAACTAATTTTTTTAGCAAAACCTTGTGACATTCTTTGTTACCACTGTGAAACTACTTTCTATATACATGCTATATATCTTCATTAAAAACTCATTAAAACCGCTATATGGCCATTCATAGGTCAAAATTCTATCACTAATATTTTTGGAAAACAGGAAATATCCTTATCTTTGGATATGTCGAAAGTAAAGCTCCCCGTTCCGCCTCCCGTGCAGCAATATGCCCGCTGCGTAGACGCTTCGCGCCGCCCCGCCGACCACGTGGGCGACTGGCCCGAAGCCGGCCGTGTGTATCCCGTTCAGCTACGCCGCAACGCCCGTACCGGCGAGCCCCAGGTGCACGTCTTAGGCTTCTATGCTGAGCGTCCGTACGGGGCCTTCGCCCGCCACCGCTTCGAGACGGTGGCCGAGGTGTGGCTCAATTAGGCTGTTTTCCTCCACCGTTCTTCCCGGCTGTTTCTGTCGCGCCACGCAGAAGCAGCCGGGCTTCTTTTTGCTGGCTGCAAGCCAGTTGAAGCTACTCGCTCTACTGCGCTCCTGCCCTTCTTGCCTACCTCCTCTGCCCGCGCTTCGTCGTCTTAGCTAGAGTTGATGGGCGTTTTTGATGACAGTGTCTGAGCGCAAGTTTGTGCAGGCTCTATGCAGCACAAGGTTTGCTGCTCTATTTGTAATGCCAGAAAATACCCGCGTCGAAAGGCGTCCAGAAAGCGGCTCGTTGGCCGGCGGCTTTCAGTCCTTCGTTGGCCCAGCTGTTGCAGGTGTAGAATAAGTTATAGGTGCGCTTGGCCTCGTAAAACGCGTCATATTGCCCGTAACTGTGGCCCTGAATGTGCAGCACGCGGCTCTGTGCATCGTAGTCGAAACTGTCGCGGATGAAATCAGTCAATAAGCTGTACTGGGCCGGCGACAAGTAGATACGGACGCAGTTGGCGCTTTCGGTGGGCCGGTGGTGGAAGGTGACGTGCATGGCCGACTCGCCCAACCAAAACATAGCCCGAAACGCGGTACTGGCCTTTAGCTCGGCCCAGGTAGGCGTATCGAGGTAAAAGCCTTTGTCGCCCCAGCCAAAACCCACAAACTGCATCGACGAGTCGGCGGCGGGCGTATCGGCGTAGCGAATCTGTTGAGTCCAATCTATTTGCGCGTTGCGCACGGGCACTACCAGGTCGGTGTGAACGCCGTTGGAAAGCACGTATACTTCCACTGCATCAGCGGTGGGTTGGCCGCGCTTGCCCACCGGCACCACCGATAAGCCGACGGCCACCACCATATACAGCGCCACCGCGCCCACAATGCTGCCACCTACGTAAGCGGCTCCTTTAGCTATTTTCTTGATGGTTTTGGGCATGAATGAAGAAGGCCACAGCTGAGTTTTGGCCATAATACGGATACTCGCGCAAAAAGCCGCTTACGGCAGTTCCTACTTGGAAAAATGGGTGTCAGTCTGAGTGAGGCGAGAAGTCTGGGTTCCGCTTAGGTGAGCCCGCCAGATTTCTCGCTCCATTCGGAATGACACTCGCGCGAACCTGAAAACTGCTCTAGGTTCTATATTTGAGCAACTCGCCTTTGTTATGTCTCAGCCCAACGACTCCACGTACAGCATTCCGGCCCCCTACCGGCGGATGGAAAACATGCACATCCTTTTCTGGCTGCTCAAGGATGTTGGTTGGTGCATGATTTGGCGCCCGCTGGGAGTGAGCATGATTTTCCCCACGCTCATCATCGCCATTATCATTACCTGGCGCACCCGCGACATCAAGGCCGAGTTGGCGCACAACTTGGCCATTGTGTTCTGGATTTCGGCCAACTCGTACTGGATGATTAGCGAGTTCTTCGGCTTCGATACGGCGCGAATTTGGGGTAGCCTTACCGGCAAGCATTTGGCTCTAATTCCCTTCTTGACCGGCCTCTTGATTCTGCTTTATTATTACCTCGTGCAGAAGCCCCGCGAGAGCCAAGCTGAGCAAGCTGCTACAGCGTAAGTTCTTCCTGTCGGTTATTTCGCTGCCGTAGCCGCCGAATTCCTAGCGCGGCGCCGGCAGCCAGCAGTAGCACCCAGTCCCTGGGCTCCGACATGCGCCGCTCATCTTCGCCCGCGTCCAGAGCAGTATGGCCATGTAGCATCTGCTCTTGCTTACGGCGCAAAGCGGCCTTCTGGGCCTCGTTTTCGAGCGCTAAATACGCTGTGAGTGGGGTAAGAATGGCGGAGCGGAAGCTGTAGTGAACAAGGCTTCGTTCCACGGAGTCGGTGGTTTCGGGGTGGTGCAGCCGGGCGCGCCATAAGCCCTGTAGCAGCAAGCCAGATTGCCAGTCGCGCTGCCGAATGGCTGCTTCAGCCACAGCCGGGCGCGCAGCGGTCAGCACGAGGTCGGGTTGGCCGTTGGCAGGCAGATAGGCAACGGGCCGCTGCGCGTTAGGCCAAGCCACGACGGAGGCCGCCGTTACGGGCGTCGTCAAGGCGGGTCCAGTGCTAGACGCGGGGTTGGTTTTCAGCGAGTGCGGCACCAACTGTCCGCCTTCGGCTAGCTCATAAAATGTGTCACTTTCGGGATAGGCGTGGCGTAAGTCGGCAAAATTGTCGGGTAGAATGGCCTGCTGAAAATCAGAAGATACAACTACGATAACGGGATACCGGTTCTGGGGCTTCTCAGCGGCTTGCACAAGAATTTGCCGAATGACGCGGTCCAGGTAGAAGCCGCCTTCGTAGCGACTAGCGGCCGGATGGGCCTCGCTTTCCCGGCTGATAGCAGGCAGTGTAGTAACGTAAGTGCCCGCCAAGCTCACCCGAATATCGTCCCCCGATAACCTTAGACGAGTTATCAGCGCATCCATCTGACGCTTGTAACGGATCTGGTGCTGAGCTTTCCCTGCCGACATATCTAGTACAAAGTGATAATAGGGCCGGCGATGCACCACGGGCAACGTGGCTTTTTCGGCGGCGGTCAGGTATCTCACGCCGTTGTCAGACAACGTAGTTGACACTGCCACTGCTGCGGTTGGTGTGGTAGTCTGGCCCAGCGCCACGGTCTGGCTGTCGATGCTGAAGCGCAACGGCTCTTTGTGCAGCAGTTGGATGCCGGTGCGTCGTACTTCACCGGCCGTAAACGGAAACACGCGCAACGCCACTCGGTTGCCGCTTTGGTACTGGAGCAAGCCAGGGTCACGTCTTTCGTTGCGAATCTGTGCGTACACCCAAGCCGCTGCTCTTTTCTCAGCTAGGATGCCCGGCTCCCGGCGGCCGTTGATGTCGAGATAATAGTCGCTGATAAAACAGCCGGCTGGAAGTTCAAAGGAGGTGGCATATTCCGCGGGACTACTGCCAGAATTGCAATTGGTGTTTGTGATGGTAAGATCCAGCCAGCTTACCCAGGCCCGTTGGCGCGCATCGTAGCGGCTGCGAGCAGCCAGCTGCGTGAGTTTGAGTTGGTTGTTGGCTGGCTCGGCAAGAAAGTCGCTTGGTGTGTCGGTAGCGGAGCGGGACGGTGCGGAACCCAGAAACACCTGCTCCAACATTGCTATTTTCCCTTCCGATAAGGTAAGATTGTCGAGTACCAGCCAGTTGAAGTAAGACGACAAATAGGGTGTATGGGCGCCCATAAACGAAGCCCCCTGTCTCTCTTTATGCTGGCGGATTACAGCCAATGTGTGAGCAAGCACCTCGGCATCAAGCGGGCGGTAAGAACGAGCATAATCAGGGGCGTATACGTAGTCGAGGGCGCTGTGCAGCACCGCACGATGGCGGTAATAATCCACTGTAATGCCGAGTGGTAGGATGGCCGCAGCGGCAGCTAACCCTAGGCCCAGCACCCGGCCCGAAAAAACCTCGCGTAGCGCGGCATAATCCTGGGCCAGCTCGCGAACATGCACAATGAACAGCACCAGCGGGGTCAAGAGCAGAAAACCCACGCCTATGGCTGCCACGGCCACTACGGAAATTGGTAGAAACGGTAGAAATACGAGGAAAAAGTACAGGGTATACGAGAGCGTGATGCCACGCCCAAAGTACAGTGCCAACCGCACCAGAGGCTTTGCTGGCGTTGGCAGACACAGCAGCACTGCATTCAGTACGGCCAGCCCGTACCACCACGGCCCATTGAAGTCGCCGAAAACATTACCTGTGCCTAGTCTCCATAAATCGAGACTGCTGCGTGATTCTTCATTATTGATAGCTAGGCCCAGAAGCGGTAACACACCCGCAATCAACAGTTTCCAGGCCCATTGATACCGTACCCACGCCCCTGCCCGCCGTGAGGCCAGAATGTAAACTCCACGGGCCAGAAAAAATAGAAATACCAGCGTACCAGCAATAATCACCACGACCAGCACGTGCCCTCCCACTTTGCTGTTGCCAATTTGCCATAGTGGCATCAGGAGTTGCGAAAATACGTACCAAGCCACCGGCACCGACAGCGCAGCGCCAAGACTAGACAGTGGGCTGTGTTCCTTTTCTTCGGGCGTAAGGCACAAGACTAGCACCGCAGTGGCGTGGGCCAGCGTGGGCATGAGAAAGGTGCCAACGTAAAGAGGCAAGTCGTCTGCCAGCATCCACTGAGGGACGTTGAATGGCAACAGGTCGGGCAGAAAACAGCCGTAGACATACAGAAACGTAATGTATGCCAGCAGCGTCAGCACGGCATACCCTGCTGGAAGCGTGGCCCGGCGACGCCATTGCCAGGTAGCATAGCCGGCGTGCACGCCTCCTAGCACCACTAGCACTCCACCAAACCATTGCCAGAGCTCCTGGCTTTCAGCGGACAGCAGAGTATGGATGACGTTATAAGCAGCGCTGAGCAACGCCAGTAGTATCAGCAGCGGCAGCGTATTCAGTAGCCACAGCCATTTCGGATTAAGCAGAGTGCGCACGGATGATGGAATTTTTGGCGAGAAAAAACAACAACACGAAGTGGCTGGCAACCAGAAAAAACAGATACATCAATGCCCCCTGCGCCTCGTGCAGCCACCCCGGCTGCGGCACACCCATTGGCAGTGCTCGGCTTAGCGTCACTGCTCCCATTATGCGTGAGGCATTGACCACCAATGTGAGCCCAAAGCTGATGACTACCAAGGCCAACGCCGCCAGCACCGGTTGCTGGCCGTGCTTGTGCAAGTAGGTTGCAGTAAGGAGTAGCCAACTCAGCAGCCAGAAGGTCCCTCCGGCGCACGATTTATCAATGACAATGCCCAGACCGGGGTGCACGTAGCCGCGGGCTGGATCGAAGACGGAAGTGGAACTAAGCATGAGCTCCACCAATGCATTAGTTGGCGCCAGCAGGAACCGCACATCGGCGGTAGCCGCTTGGGCATAAAGTAGTTTGGCCGCCATAAAGGCCGCTATTGCCATAGCATAATGCAGCCAGCGAGAAGTGGAAATCATGGGATGAGCCAGGCATGTGCTCTGGTACAGCAAACTTATACCAAAGTACTTTGTGTTTTAAAGTATAAGGGAAATAAAGTTTTGATACCTGCTTTATCAGTTTATGAATCAATTATAATCCGTTACCCTAGCTGCTCAACCAAGCCTACAGCCTGCTCAAAACGATGCGCCCAGGAACCGCTTATCTCGATGAAGGCAACGTTGAATTGCCTCAGTGTCTGGCGGTGCGAATGGTCCAGCTGCTGGCGCTCCGAAACGGGCATCCGGGTGCCGTCCTGCACGAAGGGTACATCAGCGGCGAGGTAGAGATACAAGTCCGCTTGATTTAGAGTGTATATCTCAGCAGGCAACGTCAGCAGCTCGCCCCAGGCAAACTGCGCGTACGATTGCGTGATGTGCACATCGGTATCGATGAACAGCAGCGGCCCGGCGCTTTCCAACGCCCGTGCAATACGGCGGGCGTGTTCCGTGGCCACGGCCAACAGATCGGCGCGACTGAAATCAGTGGAATCGGCTATCAAGTCACGGCCGGCTTCCAGTACGTACGGCGCCCGGAAGTGCGCGGCGAGCTGCTGCGTCAGGGTAGTTTTACCCGTCGATTCAGTACCGAGCAAGACGACTTTGCGAGTAGAGAAAGATGTCATAAGGCTACGGCAAAGCATATGTGGCGCGGACTTCAGTCCGCAGCCGATACCGGCTCCACAACTCGGCTTACGGAGCTGTTTTCGGGTTGGTCTACTAGCTGCCGGCTCTCGTGCCAAAACGAGGTAGGCAGAACGAGGCCACAGCAACAGCAGCATGCTTCGACTAGGCGGGCGGCGGAATCAAGCCTGTTCAGACTGTAACTGTACACCACACAGGTAAGCGCGGTAAGAGTCGTTTCCACTGAACCCAGAACAAACATGATCTGGCTTTGCATCTGGCGCCGGTGTAGGGCCTGCGGGCTGAAGTCCGCGCCACGTTAGAAACTGTATTGCACGTCGAGGTAGGTGTTGAGCGGGGCCTGGGCGAAGTATTTGCGGGTGCCATCGGCTTCCACGTACCCGTGGTTGAAATACTTGGTGTTGCCGAGGTTGTTGCCGAACAGCGAAATCTGCCAGCCGCGGTAGGCGTACTGTACACGCGCATTCAGCAGCGCGTACTTGCCCACGGTGGCCGAGTTGGCAAAATCGATAAAAGAGCGGCTTTGGTAGCGCCCAACTACGGCCAACAGCCAGCGGCCAGCTTGGTAAGCAACCTCTTGGTTGAGGATCAGCGCCGGCGTGAGGATGGGTTTAAACTCTTCCTGCTGTTCCCGAATGCGGCTATAATTGAAAGCGGAATTGTTGGTGAGCGAGAGCCGCGAAGAAAGCTCATACCGCACAGACGCCTCCAACCCGGCACGCAGGCTGCTTTCCACCTTGTTGGTCAGCGCCAGCCCATTTGGCCCGAAATTGCCGTCCAACACAATTTCGTTTTTGAAATCCATGTAGTACGCGTTCAGGTCGAGTTGCAGGCGCTCAGCCTGGTGGCGTATACCCAGCTCCTGGTCCACTACCGACTCGGGTGTTTGGCTGGCTAACAGCGGCTGGCCTTGGTCGTTGGGCAGCAGGTCGTCATTGCCGCCAAATAGGTCGTTGCGAGTAGGTTCGCGGCTGGTCTTCCCGATGCTGTAGTAGAGCGTCGTGTTGTTGGTAGCGGCGAAGCTCAGGCCGGCTTTGGGGTTGAAAAACTGCCAGTTGATGGCGCTGAACGGTACGCTGCCTTCGTAGTCGAACGTGGTGGTGCGCAGCTGGGCATCGGCAAATAGCGTGAGGCGGCGCAGTTGGTATTCCAGCTTGCTGAAGGCGCTGGCGTCTTGCTTGCGGCCGGTGTTGCGGTACAGCTCGCCCAAGGCTTTTTCGCTGCCGAGGTGGCGCCGGTAGTAGGTGCTGGCTTGCGCACCGCTGGTCCAGGTAAGGCGCTGGGTGCGGCGCGTGTAGGTGCTATACGCGCCCAAGTAGCCGGACCGAAAGTCGTAACGGTACAGCTCCGGCGTTGAGGGCAAGCCAAGGAAGTTGTTGAGGTCAAAATCGTAGCCGCCGCGCAGAAAAGAGCCGTACACGCTGGTACTGATTGTCGATTGGGCGCTAGGCTGCCAGGTGTTTTGCAGTTGCACCAAACCTTGCGTGAACTTGTCGTTTTCGGGCCCGTTGGCATTGGCCCGGCGGTTTTCGGCCAGCACGGAGTCGGGCACCCCGAGCCAGGCCAACTCGTTGCGCTGCTGCCCAGCCAGTACGTTCAGCTTCCAGCTGGTTTTATCGTGTAGCAGCCCGCCACTCACAAACACGGAGCGCGAGGTATTGGCCGAGCGGTTCTTGTATCCATCAGAATGCAGCTGCGAGGCCCGCACGTAGAGCGACTTCCCAGCCTGCACGCCGCTAGCATACTCGCCAAACAACCGGTAACTGTTAAATGACCCATACCCGCCGCCAACGGTGGTGCGAGCCGAATCCAGCAGTGAGGGCGAAAACAGCTGCACGCTGCCGCCGTAGCTAGCCGTGCCGTTCTGGCTGGTGCCCACCCCGCGCTGCACCTGCACGCGGCTAACGGAATTGAACAAGTCGGGGTAGTTGGAGAAATACGCGCCTTGGTCTTCGGGCTCATTCAGCGGCATGCCATCCAGCGTGATATTGATGCGGGTTTGGTCGATACCACGCAGCCGGAAATAGGCGTAGCCTTGCGTAGAGCCAGCATCGGAGTAGGCCGTAACGGCGGGCGTCAGCTCCGTTAGCAGAAACGATGGCTCCTGGCCTACACTGCGAGCTTGAAGGGCCGCGCCGTTGAGGTTCTGAAACGTAACGGGCGTCAGTCTTTCAGCTTGATAGGTTATCAGCACTTCGGGCAAGGCGCGACGCGTAGTATCGGGCGAAGGCGCAGCTGTTTGCGCTTGCGCAATGGCCGCGGGGAATAAAAGCGCCGTTGCGCCCCAAGCTCTTGAGTTCATTGAATTGACTACCTATTGCCGTGAAGCACGGCAGCGCGAAGGTAAGTTATTGAAGAGCTTCGAACAGGCTTTAGCAACCACGATTCAGGCTATCAACCTAGAATAGTACTTGCGGGGAGAGTAGATGTCAACTGGCTTCGCGCTAATTCGTTTCTATTTCCTCCCTGGCGGTGCCTCGTTGGCTGGCCCTTCATGGCGCGAAGACTACGCCAATGTTAGCTTCTCTGCTGCGGGCTGTGGCGCGGTCTTGCTCCATTTACGCAGCAGCAGGTGCGTCGGGATGTAGGCTACGATCAGCAATGTCAACATCCAGACCACGAGGTAGATGGGGCCGGGCATCCAGGTTTGCGGCTTGGCATCATCAAAGCCAAACACGTAGTTGATGTTCACGGGAATCTTGGGGTCGGGCATCACGGCACCGGCGGGCGGCAGCAGGAAGTACGCTATCAGGCACAGACCCCAGGCCACGCCAGTCCAGGCCCACAAGGCGCGGCGGTCGTAGCCGAGGCGCTTCACCAGAAACACGAGGAGGAAAGGCAGCCAGCCGTGGAAAAACGATAGTCCGCGCAGGAAGAGCGAGCGGTTGGCATCGAACATGTACGAGGTCATGCCCACGAGGCGGACACCGAGCAATTCGCCCACGAAATCGGCGCACCACAGCAGTTGCGGAAGCAGAATACCCACTGCGGCCATTGACGCGGGTAAAGCGCGCTCTGTCCAAAGGCTGATGAGGCAGAGTAGCAGCGAGATGTCACAGAAATAGAGGAAGTTACTGGGTCCGTAGTTGTACCAGTAGACGGGCACCATCACGGCAAGAAAAGCAGTGAATAGAATTTTCAACCCAAGTGGCAGGAGCGGACGGGAGCTAATCATGCGTATGATAAGTAAGGAAAAGAGAAAGTCGGACGACCGAGCTGGCGTACTCGTCAGCAAGTATAGCACTCTCACGCCGGCTCCCCCAGCGAAAAGAGTAACTCAAGGACTTTCTATAAAAAGATAAAATATGCCTTAAACCCTTAAATAAGGGGTTTTCTAAACTTGTAATTAGACTTTATGACTTTGATTTTAAAGACTAGAATTCTGCAATTTTCATCTTTAAGTGCTCCTCGATACACGCCCTAATGACTGCTCCGCGTCACGCACCGCTCTCCGTTCAGGTGGCATCGGTACTTCCATCAACAAAGAGCCGGCCGTTGAGAAACGGCCGGTACTCATTCCTGGATAAGTTGTTACTACGGTCAATATTTAAAGCAAATTGCTTTACTTACGTAGCAACTACGCCTACTTCCTCAACCCCATACCCATGACACCCGCCCCCATCAAACTGTCCGAGAAGTTTGCTTTGTTCGATGACTATTGGAACCCGCGTATCATCGGGGAAATGAACGGGCAGCATATCAAAATCGCCAAAATCAATGGGGAGTTTGTATGGCACAGCCACGCCGACGAAGACGAGTTGTTCGTGGTGGTGCAGGGCCGGTTACTGATGGATTTTCGGGACCGAACCGTAACGGTGGAGCCGGGTGAGTTGCTGCTCGTACCGCGCGGCACCGAGCACCGCCCCCACACCGAAGCAGAAACTTGGATTATGATGATAGAGCCCACCTCCACCCTCAACACCGGCAACGCTGCCGAGAGTGAGCGGACGCGCCGGGAGTTGGAGGTATTATAAGTAGCAACCGTGCCAGGGAATGTGGCCGGTGCTTTTGCGCACTTTCTATTGCCAGTTCTTCACCTCAATTTCCACTTTCACATCCTCACTTGGCGCCAGCTTGGGCACTAGGGCGTGGTAAGTGACATTGGGCGCTTCGGCAGTGGCATTTTGCTGGAACACGACTCGCAGCGAGGACTGCTTGGTTTGGCAGTCTCGCTGCAAAGTGTACGTGATACCCGAATTTCCACTGGGCAGCCCCTTTTTCCCAATTAATAGGTCGTAGGTGGTGAAGTCGATCTGCGGTTGGCAATTGCCAGTCACCAGCCTATTGAAATCTGCTTGGGACCGAATGATAGTATGAGTTTCTGAGAGCCTAATATCAAGCTGACGCCTGGTGTCGGGGCAACCGTATTCACCTTCTAGGCTTTTGACGAGCAACGCAGGCTCCACGCAAGGATCTTCCGAATCAATGCACGTGGTGACACAACCGCTCATCAGATTCATTATTACCACTGAGCCGGCAAAAGTGAAGAGCTTTTTCATAGGGAAGAAAGTAGAGAGGAGTCTTCAATATCTACCAGAGCCTGCAGAGCATTGCCGGGTTGCATTTGCGACCTTAACTCCATAAAAAAGCCGCTTCCTGGTTAGGAAGCGGCTTTCTTAGGTCTGAATGATACTGAATTATCTCTGCGAAAGCTGAGCCTCACCGGACTCTTTCAACCGAATCAGGTTTAGGGCCGAGCCGGCTTTGAACCACTCGATCTGGCCTTCGTTGTACGTGTGGTTTACGGTGATGAGGTCCGTGTCGCCGTCGGCGTGGTGCAGGCGCACTTGCAGCGGTTTGCCGGGCGCAAACTCCGTGAGGCCGAGGATGTCGATGGTATCATCTTCCTCAATCAAGTCGTAGTCGGCCTTGTTGGCGAAGGTGAGAGCCAGCATGCCTTGCTTCTTGAGGTTGGTTTCGTGGATACGAGCGAAGCTCTTCACCAAGATGGCGCGCACGCCCAAATGGCGGGGCTCCATAGCCGCGTGCTCGCGCGAAGAACCTTCGCCGTAGTTTTCATCGCCTACCACCACCGAGCCTACGCCCTGCGCTTTGTAGTTGCGGGCCACGGCGGGCACTGGCGAGTACGGCGTGCCTTGCGTGAGGGCATCCTTCACCGAGTTGGCCTCGCCATTGAAGGCATTGGTGGCCCCGATGAGCATGTTGTTGGAGATATTGTCGAGGTGGCCACGGTACTTCAGCCACGGGCCGGCCATCGAAATATGGTCGGTGGTGCACTTGCCCTGGGCCTTGATGAGCAGCCGCAAGCCTTTCAGATCTACGCCTTCCCACGGCCGGAATGGGTCGAGCAGTTGCAGACGGTCGGAGGCGGGGTCCACTAGTACTTGCACGCCCGAGCCTTCGGCGGCGGGAGCTTGGTAGCCGGCATCTTCTACGGCGTAGCCCTGCGGCGGCGTTTCGAGGCCGTGCGGCTCATCGAGCTTCACTTGCTGGCCGTTTTTGGTGGTCAGCGTGTCGGTGAGCGGGTTGAAGGTTAGGTCACCAGCAATGGCGAAGGCCGTCACGATTTCGGGCGAGGCCACGAAGGCGTGCGTGTTCGGGTTGCCGTCGTTGCGCTTGGCGAAGTTGCGGTTGAAGCTCGTGATGATGGAGTTCTTGCGCTTGGGGTCGTCGGTGTGGCGGGCCCACTGTCCGATGCACGGCCCGCAGGCGTTGGCCAGCACCACGCCGCCCATCTGGGCAAACGTGTCGAGCAAACCGTCGCGCTCCACAGTGTAGCGCACCAGCTCCGAGCCGGGCGTCACGGTGAATTCGGCATTCACGGTCAGGCCCTTCTGTACAGCCTGCTCGGCAATGGATGCAGCGCGGGTAATGTCCTCGTAGCTGGAGTTGGTGCAGGAGCCAATTAAGCCTACTTCCAGCTTCTCGGGCCAGCCATGCTCGCGCACGGCGGCGGCAAACTGCGAAATCGGCCAGGCCGCGTCCGGCGTGAAGGGGCCGTTTACGTGCGGCTCCAGCTCCGAAAGGTTGATTTCGATAAGCTGGTCGTAGAATGCCTCGGGGTCAGCGTACACTTCCTCGTCGGCGCGCAGGTATTGACGGACGCCATCGGCTAGGTTAGCTATTTCGGCCCGCTCGGTACCGCGTAGGTACTCACCCATCTTGTCGTCGTAGCTGAACACCGACGTGGTAGCGCCAATTTCGGCGCCCATGTTGCAAATCGTGGCCTTACCGGTGCACGAGAGGCTTTCAGCACCTTCGCCGAAGTATTCCACGATGGCGCCGGTGCCGCCTTTCACGGTCAGGATGCCAGCTACTTTCAGAATTACGTCTTTGGGTGCCGTCCAGCCAGAAAGCTTGCCGGTCAGCTTCACGCCAATGACTTTCGGGAACTTCAGTTCCCAGGCCATGCCCGACATTACGTCCACGGCGTCGGCACCGCCCACGCCAATGGCAATCATACCCAACCCGCCCGCATTGGGAGTATGGGAGTCGGTGCCAATCATCATGCCGCCGGGGAAGGCATAGTTTTCGAGCACCACTTGGTGAATGATACCGGCGCCGGGCTTCCAGAAGCCGATGCCGTATTTATTGGAAACCGAAGCTAGGAAGTCGTACACTTCCTTGTTTTCGGAGTTAGCAATGGCCAAATCCTGGTCGGCGCCTTCTTTAGCTTGAATAAGGTGGTCGCAGTGCACGGTGCTGGGTACGGCTACCTTGGCTTTGCCAGCCTGCATAAACTGGAGCAACGCCATCTGAGCTGTGGCATCTTGCATAGCCACACGGTCGGGCGCGAAGTCGACGTAGGAAACGCCCCGCTCAAATGCCCGCGAAACAGAGCCGCCGTACAGGTGAGCGTACAGGATTTTTTCCGTCAGGGTGAGCGGGCGGCCAACGGCGGTACGGGCGGCTTCAATGCGAGAGCCCATGCCAGCGTACACGGCCTTGATCATTTCTAAGTCAAACGCCATAATGCGAAAGGGAAAAAGTGGAGAGAACGTGCCTATGGAAGACAGGTACGCAAATATAGGTAGCGGGTGGGGCCCTACCCAAAATTTGTGCGGATGTGGCGCGAGGCTAGCGTACGGGCTCTTTTAAACCACAACCATTGTTTTGCGCACCCTGAAGTACGGCCTATACGGGAAGCAGAAGCTGTGCGCTACCTTCGCAGCCTTAGTTATCAAACCAACTCGCTCGGTCCGTAGTTTAGGGCCGACTCAACTTCTAACTTTTTTTCTATGCCCGCTGCCTTCTCGTTTCGCAAGGTCATAGCCGGAGCCGGACTCGCGCTGGCCGCGGTAGCCTGCCAGTCCAATTCCACTTCTTCTGAAACCAGCAGCCGCGACCTACTACCCGAAGCCGATGCCAGCGGCCTGCCGCCCGGCCTCAAGCCCGGCCCCTGGCATGGCGTGCTCTCGGCCCAAGGCCAGGAAATCCCGTTTCTGTTCGACGTAAGCACCGCTGACAATAATCAAAAGCCTACCGTCACGTTGCGCAATGGCGAGGAACGCCTCACGCTCGACGAAATCACGTCGGCCGGCGACTCTACCACCATCCGCCTGGGCGTGTTTGATGCCGCGTTGGTAGTGCGGGCCAATGGCGCCAACAAGATGAAAGGTGCCTGGGTGAAGTATGATGGCAAGGAGCCGTACCGGGTGCCGTTTACGGCCACCCGGGGAGAGAAGACGCTGTTTCCTGTTTCCTCCGCCTCTAATCCTCTCTCGTTCAACGGCACGTGGAGCGTCACGTTCAAGGGCGACGATGGCAAACCATACCCGGCCGTGGGCATCTTCAAACAAACCGGCCACGACGTTACGGGCACTTTCCTAACATCTACCGGCGACTACCGCTACTTGGCTGGGCAGGTGAATGGCAACACGCTCAAGTTGTCGACTTTCGATGGGAGCCACGGCTTCCTGTTCACGGCTACTCGCGCCACCGACACAAATTCCGTCACCCTCAACGGCGACTTCTACAGTGGCAAAAGCGGCCACGAAACCTGGACGGGCAAGCCCGACCCGAACGCCAAACTGCCCGATGCCAACGCCCTCACCGGAATGAAGCCCGGCCAGAAACGCCTCGACTTCAAGTTCCCGAGCATCTACGAAGGCGGCAGCATTTCCCCCTCCGACCCCAAGTACAAGGGCAAAATAGTGGTGGTACAGATACTCGGCTCGTGGTGCCCCAATTGCATGGACGAAACCAACTTTCTGGTGCCTTGGTACGAGAAGAACAAGTTGCGTGGCGTCGAAATCATTGGGCTAGGCTACGAGCGTACATCTGACCAAAAGCTGGCCGCGCAGAAGCTGCTCAAGATGAAGCAGCGCATGAACATAACCTACGACCTGGCCGTGGCAGGCGTAGCCAACAAGGATTCGGCCAGCAAATCGTTGCCGCAGCTGGCGCAGGTGTTGGCCTTCCCCACCACCATCTTCCTCGACCGAAAAGGCGAAGTGCGTAAGATTCATACCGGCTACTCCGGCCCCGGCACGGGCAAGTATTATCAGCAAGAAGTAGCCGAATTCAACCAAACTATAAACCAGCTGCTGAAAGAGTAATCTTGACCACAGTTGGCCCAACAAAAGCGGCTCCTCATTTCAGATGAGGAGCCGCTTTTGTTGGTTTCGCTCGGTGCAAGGCATTTTGTTGATGAAGATCGGTTTATGCCTTGACTTCTGGGCTTTACTGTACACTCTAGCGCAGACGCAAACGGAGTTGAAAGTCGCCTTTCGGGCGTAGGGTGATGAGCGGCTGCGTGGGCACTGGCGGCTGTCCGACTACCAGTTCCACCTCGAAGTGGCGTAGTAGTTCCAGCGTAACGAGCTGCATTTCGGTGAGGGCAAACTGCATCCCGATGCACAGACGCGGCCCCCCGCCAAACGGGACGTAGGCGGCTGGCGTCCGGGGTCCATTTCCGGGTGCGAAACGCGTCGGCAGGAATTCGTGAGGCTTTTCCCAATGGTTGGGGGTGCGGTGCAAACCGTAAATATAGAGCGAAAACAACGTGCCTTTCGGGATGGGTAATCCATCATATTCATCGTCGGCGAGGGCTACTCGGTCCATCATCCAGGCCGGTGGATAGAGGCGCATGGCTTCTTGCACAGCTTGCAGCGCGTGGCCCAGGCGTGGTAGTTCCTCGAAAGCAAAGGACGCTCCAAGGCTTGGATCAGCTTGGCGGGCGGCTAGCACCGCGGCGGTTTCAGCCCGAATAGCCGCGGCTTCCGCTGGGTGCTGGGCCAGTAGGTATAGCAGCCAGGTGAGGGCATTGGCGCTGGTTTCGTGGCCGGCAATGAGCAGAATCAGCGCTTCGTCGAGCACCCGTTCGGTGGTCATGGGCTCGCCGGTGTCTTCGTAGCGCACGTCGAGCAGCATTTGCAGCAGGTCATCGGGTGGCGCGGGGGCTCCGGGAGTTTCGTTTGCGCGGCGGCGCTCGGCAATGTAGGTGCCCAAGAGCGTGCGCAACTCGGCCGTGAGGTGGTCGTGGTAGCGGAACTGCCCTCGGAGGCGGAACCACGGGGTCAAGTACGGCTGGCGAATAGTGCGCACGTAAAACGCCTGGATCTCGGTTATCAACGCTGCCACGCGGTCTAGCTCGGCCGTCGCAAACGCGGTGCTAAACACCGACCGCGCAATGATGCGAAACGTGAGCTGGGTCATTAGCTCATGGATAGCTATCGTGACAACGCCTCCGTTAGCGGCGGCTTGCGCCGTTAGAGGAGCTAACGTTTCGGTTATGATTTCCTGCATCAGCCCGGTGAGGCCTGCCACCCGTTGCCGGTGAAAACCGGGCTGAATGAGCCGCCGCTGCCGCAGCCAATCGGCGCCTTCGTTGGTGAGCAGGCCCCGGCCTATGTAGCGCGCAAAGTCCTGAGTGAACTTCGATTTGGCGTAGTTGCGGTGATTCTTTTGCAGAATGTGCTGAATTAGGCCTGGGTCCTGCGTGAGAATGGACTTCTGCACGCCCCCCACATACAGCTGCACCGTGTCGCCGAAACGGGCCAACGTGGTGTCGAGAACGGGCAGCGGGTCCTGGGCCAACGCCACGGAGCGGAGCACCGATTGCCAGCGCGGCACCTGGGGCAAACGCGTGGGTGCGGAGACGGAAGAATCAGCCATGAAAAAGAATGTATTGGTACTACTGTGCCTAAAAGTAAGCTCCACTCTCACACGCTGTAGCGCGGCTGGACTCATCTTTTTCGAGAGGTCCTCGTAAACCTAGCAAGGCTCACGCCCTTATCTACGCTCTTCCTTTCTCCAAAACCAAACCCAAATCTTATGTGGATTCAGCAGAAAGACTCGCCTGCCCCGCTCGACGAACTTCAGGGCCGCACGGTCGGCCTCAAGTTTGAGTGCAACCACTGCCATACCGAAGTATTCACTGACCTGATCGGCGTACCTGCTCCCGACCATTTAGCCAACTCGCTCGAAGATGATGGCCAGTTCGAGAAAGAGGAAATCAAGTGCCCCGGCTGCGAAATGATCCACGAAATCACGGTCAAAAGCACTTTCAACGGCGTGCAGTTCGACGTCTCGGAAGTCACGCCCCATAGCGTAGCCTACCAAGTGACTCACTGATTGACACGGATTTTAACGGATTTCACGGATTTTGTGGACGATTACAAAACAGCAGCACTTGCCAGTTGGCAAGTGCTGCTGTTTTGCTGGAGCAGGCCAGATGATGTCCGCGCCAGCTACAAAATCCGTGAAATCGTTAAAATCCGTGTCAATCAGTGAGTCACTTTTCTCGCTCTATTGTGTAGTTAATCAACTGCTCTAGCGAAGTACGTGAAGGCGAAGTCGGGAAGGTGTAAAGCACGGCTAACGCCTCGTCGCGGTAGCGCTCCATCACGCGAATGGCGTATTCGAGGCCACCCGACTGCTTCACGAATTCGATGACTGCCTGCACCCGGTCTTTGCGCCCGTCGTTGTTTTTGACGTTGTAAATGACGCGGCGCTTGGTGAGCCAATCGGCTTGTTGTAGGGCGTGAATGAGCGGCAGCGTCATCTTTTTCTCTTTGATGTCGATACCCACCGGCTTGCCGATTTCAGCGGTACCAAAGTCGAACAGGTCGTCTTTGATTTGAAAGGCCATACCCACTTTTTCGCCAAAAAGCCGGGCCCGTTCTATGGTTTCTTTGTCGGCGCCGGCGGAAGCGGCTCCTACGGCGCAGCAAGACGCAATAAGGGAGGCCGTTTTCTGGCGAATGATATCGAAGTACACGTCCTCGGTGATGTCGAGGCGGCGGGCTTTTTCGATTTGCAGCAACTCGCCTTCGCTCAACTCCTTCACCGCGTTGCTCACGATTTTGAGCAGCTCGTAATCGTCGTTTTCGAGGCTCAGCAGCAAGCCTTTACTTAGCAGATAGTCGCCGACGAGCACCGCAATCTTGTTTTTCCAGAGCGCGTTGATGGAAAAGAAACCCCGCCGATAATTGGATTCGTCTACCACATCGTCGTGTACGAGCGTGGCGGTGTGCAGCAGTTCGATAAGAGCCGCGCCCCGGAAAGAGGCTTCCGGCAGTGGGTCGCCGCCGCTGATTTTAGCCGTGAAGAACACAAACATGGGCCGGATTTGCTTGCCCTTGCGCTTCACGATATAGCCCATAATCTTGTCGAGCAGCAGCTGCCGCGTTTGCATGGACGCACGGAACTTCTGCTCGAATTCCGCCATTTCGGTGGCAATGGGCGCTTGTATCTGGTCCAGCGTAACGGTCATGCGGGTATTTTGGGCGCTGCAATGATACGGGGCCAGACGGGGGTTTCCTAACGGAGCAGTCGAGCTAAAGCCGTGAAGAGTTGCTGCGCGCCGCGTACTTTCGCCAAGAGCCGGCCCGGCGTGCTTCTCTTTTCCGTTTTCATATGGCTACCGAACCCATTCGCCTCGATTTTCCGCTGACCTGTGCCCGCCACAGCCGGCCTTTCTCCGCCGATGCACGTTATGTTCCTACCGGGCAGCCTAAACCAGTGATGGTGTTCGTGCATGGCTTCAAGGGCTTCAAAGACTGGGGCCATTTCAACTTGCTAGCCGATTGGTTTGCGCGGCAGGGCTTTGTGTTCGTGAAGCTGAATCTGTCGCACAATGGCCTCGTGGAAGGTGGCACCGGCGACTTGGAAGACCTCGAAGCTTTCGGCCAAAACAACTTCAGTTTGGAACTGGACGACATCGGCGCACTCCTCGACTGCCTGTTTCAAAGCCAATCGGGAATGCCAACCAACGAGTTGGAACTGACGCAACTGGCCCTCATTGGCCACAGCCGCGGTGGCGGGCTAGTGCTGCTGAAAACCGCCAAAGACCCGCGCGTAAGAGCCGTAGTAACGTGGGCAGCCATCAGCGACGTTAATCCCGGCTGGACGGATGAGCTGATGCAAAACTGGCAGCAGCAAGGCGTATACCACGTCGAGAATTCGCGCACCAAGCAGCAGTTGCCACTCTACTACCAGATAGTAGAAGACTACCACCGGAACCGCCTGCGTCTCGACATCCGTCATAATCTGCGCCGTAAACTGACTCAGCCGCTGCTCATCGTGCACGGCGACGAAGACGAGACGGTGCCGGTAGCGCGTGCTCAGCAGTTAAAGGAGTGGAAGCCTGAAGCGGAGTTGCTGATTTTGCCCAACGTGACGCACAATTTCGGTGGCGCGCACCCCTGGTCTTCAACTGAACTCCCCGTCGAAGCGCAGCAGGCAGCCGAAGCCACCGCCGATTTCTTACGCCGTGTCCTGTAGCCAAAGACTGTAGCTCGGATTTCGTTCTATTCCTTCTTAGTGCCCCGTTCAGTACTTTTTTGGCTGGTGGCTTTCGGCCAACTAACGCCACAAAAGTTGGCCGACAACAAACGTCCTTACTAGGAGAGTTTAACTTCTTACTTCTCACGTCTAAGCTCTCTACCTACTAAGCCCTGACTACATGCCTACTGCCTATCTCCTGCTCGGTTCCAACCTCGGCGACCGGACGGCCACGCTCCAGGCCGCCGTACAGCATCTCGGCGCAATTGCTGGTAGTATCGAAGCCGTTTCCAGCCTCTACGAAACCGCCGCTTGGGGGCTCGAAGACCAACCCGCTTTCCTGAACCAAGCAGTGCGCCTGCGCACCTCTCTCCTACCCGAGCCTCTGCTTGATGTGTGCCTCGCCACCGAGCAACGCGCGGGCCGGGAGCGGCGCACTCGCTGGGGAGCCCGCACGCTGGACGTAGACATTCTACTCTACGATGCGTTAGTGCTCGACACGCCGCGCCTCACGGTGCCCCACCCGCGCTTGCCCGAACGCCGCTTCGCGCTGGTGCCGCTGGCTGAAATTGCCGCGGATGTAGTACACCCAGTGCTGAGCCGCACGGTGGCCGAATTACTGGCCCTCTGCCCCGATTTATTGCCAGTGCAGCTTGCCTAATGAGGCTTTTGCAAAGGTTTGAGTGAGATGCTAATGGATACTGGCGGACGGTTGTGTAGGTATGCCGCGTTGCGTACGATGCGCGCCGCCGGGTATAGAAGCCAACATATTCCACACAACCACATGATTCGGTGCCACTTAGCCGTATTTCGGGAGGGTAGCAGCCGCTGTATTTGGGCCAGCAGCAACAGAAAGAACGGCGCGTACACAATGGCGGTATAGCGGTCCGCATCCGTTAGGCCCGTACCACTTAGTTTAAGCCAAGCCAAGGGAACCAATGGCAGCAACGTCGAGGCCAGCACAATACCAAGCAGCCGCAGGAAGCGCGGACCAGGAGTTAGTAGCGCCACGATGTTGATCAGCAGAAAAATGGCGGCATAGATTCCGTAAGCCTGCTCCGCGTGAGTGGTAAGAGGTGTCAGCCAACGCCCCATCGCGTGGCCAAAATCACCGGCGGCGTGCAACCACACTATCCAGTCGGTTTTCTCTAGATTCCGGGGATTTGCAGCTACCAATGAATAGTACTGCCATAAGCTCCCGGCTGACATCACCACCAAGCCATGCGCCAATAGCACCCACCGCTGCCGCCACGCCCGCGCCGGATACAGCAGCACCATGGCCAACCCCACGCCAGCTAGTACGAAGAAGCCCGAAACGCGCTGCAACGGCAGCAACACACCGCACACCGTAGCGAGCAGTAGCGGCGAGAATCGACCTTCCGTTCCGTAACGATAGAGAGCGTAAACGTAGCCGGAGAAGAGCAGTAGAAATATCGGCTCCGACCACAGAAAACCGGCGCACATCAGCCACGGTGTGGAGAAAGCCAAGGCCAACACATACAACCGGGCTAGCACTTTGTGCGTCAAAAACTGCTGGCCCAGACGCCCCCACAGCATCAAACTACCCACGATGCTGCCAGCTTGTAGCCACTTCCAACTAAGCGTCGTAACGCTTCCCCAACTTGATAGCAGCACCGGAAATAGAGGCGGCCATACAGTATACCGCGTGCCGTTGGGGCCTCGCAATTCACCGTCGGCCGCGAAGCTGCGGGCCGCTTCCAGATAATGCCAGGAGTCAGACGTCATAGCTACCCCATGATAGGTAGCATAAGTAAATAAACTAACCCAGATGAACGCGCCTAGTAGCAGCCACCCCCACTCCGCGCGGGACGTTTGGCGAGAGTGACTGCGCTCAAGCATCAGCTGTACTGCTTAAGCCTGCACGGCAACCGACTGCGCGCTTACTTCTGGCGCAATCTTCTTCACCAGGCCTTGCAACACTTTACCAGGGCCGCACTCCAAAAACTCGGTTGCCCCATCCTGCACCATACGCTGCACGCTCTGCGTCCAGCGGACGGGCGCGGTGAGTTGGCGTACTAGGTTTTCGCGGATTTCATCGGGGTTGGTATGGGGAGCAGCGTCTACATTCTGATACACGGGACAAATACCAACGGAGAAGGCAGTTTGCGCAATAGCTTCAGCCAACGCCGCTTCCGCCGACTGCATTAGGGGCGAGTGAAAGGCCCCGCCTACTGGCAGTGGCAAGGCGCGCTTGGCGCCAGCAGCTTTCAGCTGCTCACAAGCCAACTCAACGCCGCGCACTGAACCCGATATCACCAGCTGGCCAGGACAGTTATAATTAGCCGCTACCACTATAGTACCAGCTTCCGTAATTTCCTGGCAGATGCGGGCAGTGGTATCATCATCGAGGCCGAGAATGGCGGCCATGGTACCGGGCTGCTCCTGGCAGGCGGCCTGCATGGCCTGGGCCCGCTGCGCTACGAGGCGTAATGCATCTTCAAACTTGAGTACTCGCGCCGCTACCAGCGCCGAAAACTCACCTAACGAGTGGCCAGCCACCATCGCCGGCTTTAAATCCGGCAACACGGCAGCCAGCGCTACGGAATGCAGGAAGATGGCCGGCTGCGTGACGTCAGTACGGCGCAGGTCTTCGTCGGAACCGGTGAACATGACGTCGGTGAGCGAGAAGCCGAGGATGTCGTTGGCCTGATCCATGAGGCGCTTGGCCTCCGGATATTGCTCATACAAGTCTCGGCCCATGCCGCTGAACTGGCTGCCCTGACCAGGGAAAATAACTGCTTTCATGAGAGAGTATTGAGAAGAAGCAAAGGATGGGCCGGCAAGATAACAGGAATAAAAAAGCCCGCTGCCGGGTGGCAGCGGGCTTTTTAGATATAAGAGAGTGCAAACGAAACCGTCTAACGGGTTATTTCCACCCAGCCTTTGTAGGTACGTTTCGTGTTTTTGACATCACCAAACTCTACTTCGGCTTGGTAGTAATACACGCCTTCTACTACGCGGGAGCCGGAGCTGCCTTCGCCGCGAGTACCACCGTCCCACTTAATGAGCGGCTCTTTATCACTCTCGTAAATTTTCACGCCCCAGCGGTTGAATACCAGGAAACGCGTGCGACGGATGGGAGTAAATACCTTCGGCCGGAAGACATCATTGACACCGTCGCCGTTGGGAGTGAAGATGTTGGGTAGCAAGAAAAGTTGGCAATCTTCCTTGCACTCCACGTTGCTCCGGGCACTGCGAGTACCATTCCCATCCACAGACTCCACAGCGTAGCAACCCGCTTCCGAAGTCAGGTTACGATGCTGATACGTGGTCTGCGTACCCGGCACCGAGGCCAAGAATCGCAGAGAATCCGTTGTGTTAGTCGAGTAGTAGATGTTGTAAGAAACGATATTCCGGTTGCAGTCCGGTGGCGTGCTGCTCAGTGTCCAACTCAGGTTGTTCGTGTAAACTGGTCCTGAAACAGGCGTAACCGGCAAATCAAACAAGCGGCTGGCCAAGCTGTCGCAGTTTGGACGTTTCAGGCTCAGCACCGGCGGGCACGGAATTTCCTGCAAAGCAATGCACTGCTGCTGACTTAAGTTGATGAGCGGGTCGGGTAGCTTTGGATTGCCGTATGTACCATTGGTCGACACGTAATAGCAGTATGTCTGCCCTTTCACCAAAGGCTGCCCCGTAGTTCCCTGATCCACATACGTACCTCCCGTCGTGGTACCCGTTACGGTAGCAATCTGCACAAAGGCGGTGGCACCCGGATTTCTCCTGTAAATAGTAGTAGGCCGTAGACTGTTGTTCCAAGGTACATTATAAGTCCACCGCAGCGAAATCCGGTTGTTCACCGGATCAGCCGTGCCATCTAAGCGCACGCTCGAAGCGGGAGTAGCGGTTTCTACCAACGTAGCGGAACCTGGCTGCGCCGTAGCATTACGGATGAACTCCAGTTTGTAGATGTAAGAGCGGTTCTGCGTGTCCAGGGCGTTGTCCACGTAGATAGTGTCATTAGGGCGGTCCGTTACCCGGCTTACTTCGGTAAAGGTAGCCGTGCTGCTCTGACCAGTGGCGCGCAGCAAGCGGTACACCAGCGGCGGGTTAAAGGTGTCAACAGGTCCGGGTTTGGTCCACTTCACCGTGATGCGGCCAGTGGTGGTCGAGGTTTCATCAACCGTCACGTTAGTGAACACCGCGGGCCGGCCAGGGAATTCAACACAAGCTTCCTGCGAAGCGATGCTCTGGCCACCAGCTGGCAACGGGAAGTCAACAAATATCCGGTAGCAGTACGTTTTTCCGCGCTCCAAGCCCTGGCCGCCTCCATTATCAACGAAGGAAAGCAGGTCGGTCGTGCCCAGCGGGTTGGGATAGACCAACGTACCAATCTGAGTGTAACCTGCCTCCGGTGGAATACCCGTCTGACACGGACCAGGCATGAAGCCAGATCGATTCTCTTTGCGGAAAATCAGAATCCGGGCTCCCGGCTTGCGGCATATGTAGCTGTTCCAGGTCAGGATTACGTTGTTGCCTGCCGATGGAATGGCCGTCAGGTTCTGCGGGGGTGGTCCTATCACGGTAATGTTCCACGTGCGCACGTCTACCAACGGAATGGGGTTGGTACCAGTGGGCTGATCCCGGGCTGTAAACGTGACTGTAGTCGGAAGCTGTGCAATGTTAGAGCAGTCGGGAGTCCAGCGGAAAGTTCCGGTTGCCGTAGGAGGCCCTACGGAAGACTGGGTAAACGTAGCGGGAGGAATAATTCCGCTGTTTGCTTCTATGGTCACCGGGTTGTTGTCGGGGTCGGTAGCTGTTACGTTGCCCGTTACAGGCGTACCGGCAACAACGCATAGATCGGGCGGGATAGTCAGTATAGGACGCCGGTTGGTGGTGGCGCGCACATTAATCTGCAAGTCGCGGATAGTTTCACTGATCCTAGTCCGGATCCGACGGGTTCCTACTGTAGAGCGCCGCCATTCCTCCACTATAAACGCGACGTTGTATTCTCCCACCGTACCCGGAGAATTCCAAATGATGGTACCCGTACGCGGGTTCTGCTGGAAGATAGAAGGAGCTCCAGGAATACCATCTGGGTTACCGCTTGCTGGGTCGCTGTAAGCTACCTGTACTCCATTGCCACCACTTATAAGATTATTAGGGTATACGAAGCCAGTAGTGGAAACAGGGGTTACGACAAAACAAGGAGCGATTGGTCCATTAATACCACCGATTACCTGCTGACTGTTCAAAGGTCTGTAAGCTAGAGAATCTCCGTCAGCATCAAAGGCTCCAGGATTATGAAGAAAAACTTGGCCTACTGTGGCGTTATCAATAGCAGGCTTGGTTAGAAGCGGTGAACTGTTTTGCCCTAAACCGGGATTGATAGTGACGGTGGTTGAAATGTAGAACGACTGATTAACAGAGCCGCTAATATTAAGCACACCTTCATTGCGATTCTCTCCTATATAACTTACTGTATATGTCTCTGGCGCATTGTAGGTATGCTCAAAAAGGTAAACGTTCTGGTTGGTCTCACTGTTGATAACCGTCAGGGAAGTACGGTTGAACTTCTGTGGGGAAGTACAATCCCCAAAAAATATGGTAACCTCACTCTCATCTGGAATTTGTCCTACTGGTGTTCTTTGATAGAGCACCATCCTGAAAAAGACTCGCCGGGGATTCGCGGCATCAATCCTGGCCTGAATGTCGCCGGCGCGTAGGTGGGTGGCTTGTACCTGGGAAGCCAAGCCCAACAAGGTCAGTAGGAGGAAGCCAAGCGGCGCTCTGCGAAACAGCCAGGATAGTAAGGGAAGCAGCATATGAAAAGTTGATTGGGAAGGAGAAAAGAACTCCAGACAAAAAAGCAAACAACACCGTTGGCTACCAACAAAAATCCTGCCTGAGAGGTTACTTCTGTGTAGCCGGTCCGCTGGTTCGTCTAACGGTATCGACGGCGGATTGATTCATGGAAGATAACGCACCAACCTCACACTTTATTTGGATTGTTTCCTAGTGGGTCGGCCCGTACCTTTGGCCGATTCCCCGAACCCCACCAAAAACTCTCATTTGCTCTCATGAGTTGGATTACCAAAACCTTCTCCAGTAGCATTGGCCGCAAGATTATCATGGCCACGACTGGTCTGTTTCTCTGTTCGTTCCTGCTGGTCCACCTTCTCATTAATCTGCAGATGCTACGCCACGATGGCGGTGCTTCTTTCAACTTCTGGGCCGAGTTCATGGGTACCAATCCCGTTATCCGGTTCATGGAAATAGTGTTGATGCTCGGCTTCGCCATCCATATATATCAAGGCTTAGCCTTGGCGGTAAAAAACAAAAAAGCCCGCGGTGCCCAAGGGTATGTGGTAAGCCACCCGGAGCAGAATTCGCATTGGTCGTCCCGGAATATGGCTTTGCTGGGCACGTTGCTCCTTGTTTTCCTCATCGTGCACCTCATGAACTTCTGGATTCGCTCCCGCTTCGACGCGATGGGCGGCCTAGCCGAAGTAAGAGTCCCCAACCTCGACCACCCAGTAGGTGATTTATACTCCGTAGCAGCAGCTTCTTTCAAGATTCCGTGGTATGTAGTGCTCTATGCCCTAGCACAAATTGCCCTCGGCTATCACTTATGGCACGGCTTCCGGAGCGGCTTCCAGACTCTTGGCCTACACCACCGTAAGTATACACCGGCCATTTACATGACGGGCTATGCCTTCTCGGTCATTGTCTCCGTCTTGTTTGCTGTCATTCCGGTGGTCATGTTTTTTAGCCCCGACTACCAGCCCCGCCCCGCCACGGGCAATACTGTTGAACAGTCGTTGACCACGGAGCCCGCGCTCCGCTAGCCTTCCCACCTTTTACTTCTCTACTCATGATACTGGACTCCAAAATCCCCGAAGGCCCCTTAGCCGAAAAGTGGGAGAAGCACAAGTTCAACGTCAAGCTCGTTAATCCCGCCAACAAGCGGAAATACGACATAATCGTAGTTGGTACTGGCTTGGCGGGCGCTTCGGCGGCTGCTTCGCTCGCCGAGCTTGGCTACAACGTACAGGCTTTCTCCTTCCACGATTCGCCCCGGCGGGCGCACTCCATTGCGGCGCAGGGAGGCATCAACGCGGCCAAAAACTACCAGAATGACGGCGATTCTATCTTCCGTCTGTTCTACGATACCATCAAGGGTGGTGACTACCGTGCCCGTGAAGCCAATGTGTACCGGTTGGCGCAGGTATCGGTTAATATCATCGACCAGTGCGTAGCGCAAGGCGTTCCTTTCGCTCGTGAATATGGTGGTCTACTCGCTAACCGTTCATTTGGTGGCGCCCAAGTAAGCCGTACTTTTTACGCTCGTGGTCAAACCGGACAGCAATTGCTGCTTGGCGCTTATTCGGCCTTGATGCGGCAGATTGCCTACGGGAAGGTGAAAATGTACACCCGCACCGAAATGCTGGACCTAGTCATCGTTGACGGGCAAGCACGAGGCATCATCACTCGCAACCTCATTACGGGCGAGATTCAGCAGCACGCGGCTCATGCTGTCGTGCTAGCTACCGGCGGCTACGGCAACGTGTTTTACCTAAGCACCAACGCCAAATATTCTAATGCTACGGCCGCTTGGCGTGCGCACAAGAAGGGCGCCTTTTTTGCCAACCCCTGCTTCACGCAGATTCACCCTACTTGTATTCCGGTTTCCGGCGACTACCAGTCGAAACTGACGCTTATGTCGGAGTCGTTGCGTAACGATGGCCGGGTGTGGGTGCCGAGTACGGTGGAAATGGCCGAGCGAGTACGCAAAGGCGAAGTGAAAGCTTCCGACGTTGCCGAAGAAGATCGGGACTACTTCCTGGAGCGTAAGTACCCCGCTTTCGGTAACCTGGTACCGCGCGACGTTGCCTCACGCAACGCCAAACATATGTGCGACGAAGGCCGCGGCGTTGGGACTACCGGCTTGGCCGTATACCTCGACTTTGCCGACGCTATTAAGCGTAATGGCGCTGACTGGGTTAGCTCGAAATATGGTAACCTTTTCGCCATGTACGAAAAGATTACCGGCGAAGACCCCTACAAGCAACCCATGCGCATCTACCCAGCCGTGCACTATACCATGGGCGGCCTGTGGGTGGACTACAATCTGCAAACCACCATTCCTGGTTTGTATGCTACCGGTGAGTGCAACTTCTCCGACCACGGCGCCAACCGTCTTGGTGCTTCGGCTCTGATGCAGGGCTTGGCCGACGGCTACTTTGTAATTCCTTACACCATCGGCGATTACTTGGCGCAGACGGCTCCTAAACCCGTGAGCACTGAGCATCCAGCTTTCAAAGAAGCGGAAGCCACCGTGCGCACTCAGATTCAGAAGCTGCTCAGCATCAATGGCACCCGCAGCCCCGGCGAATTCCACAAGGCTCTGGGCCACATTATGTGGGAATACTGCGGCATGGCCCGTAGCGCCGAAGGACTGAAGCACGCGAAAGCGGAAATTCAGAAGCTACGCCGTGAATTCTGGAGCGACCTGAAGCTAACTGGCACTGGCCAAGAACTCAACCAGATGCTGGAAAGCGCCGGTCGCGTAGCTGACTTCATTGAGCTTGGCGAACTGATGGTAGACGACGCTCTGCACCGCAACGAGAGCTGCGGTGGCCACTTCCGCGAAGAATACCAGACGCCGGAAGGTGAAGCCCTGCGCGACGACGACAACTTTGCCTACGTAGCCGCTTGGGAATACGCAGGCGAAAACCAGCCGGAGATTCTAAACAAGGAAGACCTGCAATTCGAGAACGTGAAGCTCACCCAGCGGAGCTACAAATAATGGATGAGGAATGAGGAATGAAGCAGGCGGAATACGTGTTATTCTCATGCTTCATTCCTGATTCTGAGTGGATTTCCTCATTCTTCATTCATCAATTCCCACTACACAAACCATGGCCGGAAGTAACCCCAACGCCAAACCAATGAATCTCACGCTGAAAGTGTGGCGGCAGAAAAACCGCAACACCGAAGGCCGAATCGTGGATTACCAGGTAAAAGACATTTCGCCCGAGATGTCCTTCCTGGAAATGCTGGACGTACTCAACGAAGACCTGCTGCGCAAAGGCGACGAGCCGGTAGCCTTCGACCACGACTGCCGCGAAGGTATCTGCGGCTCCTGCAACCTGTTCATCAACGGCCGCGCGCATGGACCGGAGTCTGGTACTACTACGTGCCAGCTGCACATGCGCAAGTTTTCGGACGGCGACACCATTACGATTGAGCCGTGGCGCGCCAACGCCTTCCCAGTCAACAAAGACCTGAGCGTGGACCGCTCGGCCTTCGACCGGATTATTCAGGCGGGTGGTTACATCAGCGTGAACACCGGCGGTGTTCCTGATGCTAACGAAATTCCAGTTCCGAAGGACATTGCCGACCGAGCTTTTGAGGCGGCTACCTGCATCGGTTGCGGGGCTTGCGTGGCTTCGTGCAAAAATGCTTCGGCTATGCTGTTCGTTTCGGCGAAAGTAAGCCAGTTGGCGCTGCTGCCCCAGGGCCACGTAGAGCGCAAAACCCGCGTTGAAAACATGGTGGCCCAGATGGACAAAGAGGGTTTTGGTGCTTGCACCAACATTGGCTCCTGCGCCGCCGAGTGCCCCGTGGGCATTTCGCTGGAAAACATTGCCATTCTAAACCATGAATTCCTGGTAGCCAAAGCCACGTCTAATAACCTCGCGTAAGCAGTGCGGTTGTTGAAATGAAGATTAAAAAGCGAAACGGCCTGCCGTTTCGCTTTTTTAGTGCTCATACTTAGAGAGGCGAAAAGCAAGATGGCTATCTAGCAGTTTCACAACTTCTAGGCATCAAGCGGGCTTTTGTCTCTCAACTTCTTACTTGATCTGATGATAACCATACTTGCAGGCACCAACCGCCCCAATTCTCGCGCCCGGCGCGTAGCCAATCTGTATGCTCGCCTTTTTGACGAGTTGCAAGCCGAGCATCAGATTCTAGACCTCGTAGACTTACCCGCCGACGTCAGCGTATCGGCCTTGTACGGCAACACGGGCCGCCACGACGGTTTCAATGAGCTAGCCGCTATGGTGGAAGCCGCCGATAAGCTGGTACTAGTAGTGCCGGAATACAACTGCTCGTATCCCGGCGTACTCAAAACCTTTATCGATGGCCTCCCCTATTCTGGCGGCATTCGCGGAAAAAAAGCCGCGCTGGTTGGGCTAGGCACGGGTGCACAAGGAGGTATACTCGCATTAAGCCATCTCACCGACGTGCTGATGTACCTGAACACCGCCGTGCTGCCGGCGCGCGTGCGCCTGCCCTTTATCGACCAGCACCTCACGGCCGAAGGCGAGTTAACCAACGAGTTTTACCAACAGTTGCTGCGCGAACAGGCCATGCAACTCGTTGCTTTTTAGATTAAAGCAACGGCAAAAGCCTTGCGTAGCTGATATCGGTTTGCATTAGTCACGTTGCTAGGTGCTTTACTGCTGATACTGAAGGACAAATTAGCGCCAGTTGCCTCATTGCCATGTACTTTTATAGCGCTAGTGAGCGTTTCTAGGTATTCCGAACAGGACGTACATGCAATGGGTGTTTTAAACCCAAACTTGGTTGTCGAGTTTTTGTGTGCAGTTACTTTGGTCGTGTTGCTGGTTGTATTCTTCTAAAATCTTTTGAAAGATGAAGTTCCCGAAATACGCTTCGCTCTGCTTGGTACTATTCGCTACGACCTTGCTGTCCTCCTGCAAGGAAGACGAAGACTCTCGCTTTCCCGGCAACCAAGAAACCGCAGTAGGCCAGCTGGACTTAGCCTTCAACCATGTAGTGGGCGATTCGCCTCTGCAACTGAGCAGCACCACTCCTTACCGCACGCTGGCTGGCGACGATTTTACGGTCACAACCTTCCGCTACTATATTTCCAATATCAAGCTTAGAAGAGCAGACGGCACAGAATTCGTCCAGCCTGAAAGCTACTATCTAATCGACGAGGGGCTGCCCCAATCCAAAGTTTTTACTATTCCAGACATACCCGTTGGCACTTACACTGGCATCACATTCACGATAGGTGTTGACAAAGAGCGTAACACTGCGGGCGCGCAAACTGGGGCCTTGGCTATCAGCGACATGTTCTGGGTTTGGAACACGGGCTACATCTTTACCAAGCTCGAAGGACGTTCTTCTCAGTCTCCTACCGGCGCCATTATTTTCCATATTGGCGGGTCTGCAGAACCCAATAATTCAGTTCGGACTGTCTCACCGGTGTTGAGTAGCGCCGTTCAGGTTCGGAGTTCCCGCACGCAGAGAGTACAGATTAAAGCTGATGTGCTGAAGATGTTCACGGGTCCCAATACCATCCGGTTCGCAACCATCAATAACGTAATGGGTGAAGCGCCGTCCGTATTAGTGGCCAATAACCAAGCGGCGGGCATGTTTACAGTAGACCAAATCACGGACAGATAACTGCCGCTCTAGCAGCACATTTGATGAAAAGACTATTTTCATCTATTCATTTCTGGCTGCTGTCGGGCTTATTCATAGCTGCTGGCTGCCAACAGGAAGCGGAGGTAGCTGCTTCAAAAGAAATACCGGGCGCGGTGATGCCTAGCAACTTTCCGGCACCCGTATATCGGCCCGATCAAAACCCACCAAGCCGTGCTGCCTTCGAGCTCGGGCGCACTTTATTTTATGATGCGCGTCTATCGCGCACCGGCGACGTATCGTGCGGGACTTGCCACCAACAGCGCAAAGCCTTCTCCGACGCTGGCCAGCGGTTGAGTCGCGGAGTAAATCAGCAGTTTGGCGCTCGTAATACGCCAGGCTTGCAAAACCTACGCTGGAAGCCTACCTTTTTCTGGGACGGTGGCCCGAAGCACATCGAGACTATGCCCCTCGCTCCAATCACCAATCCGCTGGAGATGGACGAGAAGCTACCTAATGTGCTTCGAAAGCTCAACGCCGATACCAGCTACCAGCGTCGTTTCGCGCAAATATTCGGCGGCAACGGCCCTATCGACTCCTACCAGTTGCTGCGGGCACTGGCCCAGTTCACGGCCGCCTTCACGTCAGCCAATTCCCGCTACGACTTGTATGTTCGCCACGCAGCAGGCGGCAGCCTCAACGCGAAGGAGCTACGCGGTTTAACCGTACTGCGCCAAAAGTGCGGCAGTTGCCACGCTGGGGAGTTGTTCACGGATGAGTCGTTTCGCAATAATGGTTTAAACCGCCGGTTTCCGCTGGATTCTGGCCGGGCGCACATCACGGACCTTCGCACCGATGCTGGCCGGTTCAAAGTGCCTAGCCTGCGCAATGTGGCCCTCACCAGCCCCTACATGCACGATGGCCGGTTCTCGACATTAGAGCAAGTCCTCGACCACTACGACCACGGCATGGTAGAATCGGCGACGCTGGATGAGCAGTTCAAGCGCCCTGGTCGTAAGCCCGGCATTACGCTTACCTCTACAGAACGAGACGAATTGCTGGCATTTCTCAACACACTTACCGACGAAGATTTTATACGCAACCCAGAACTAGCTAAACAGTAGACGCGCGCCTACCGCAGCTTAGCTGTTCATCCAGAAACCAAACCTCTCCCTGAGCGCGTTGCGGCCGAGAATCAGTATCTTCAACCATTCCTTCAAAACCTCCGCATGTTCTTAAGTACTACCCGCTTGCGCTCCTGGTTTTTGACGTCGGCAGCCGCATTGCTCACGGTTGTGGCCTGTCGGAAGGATGATCCGCAACCACCCGAGCCGCCTTTGCCACCGGCTGTAGAAGGACCAGCCACGCCCTATATACTGGTATTACCTACGCAGCTGCCACAAAACGTGGTGATACCAGCCAATAATCCGCTCACGGTAGAGGGAATTGACCTGGGCCGACGCCTCTTCTACGAAACTCGCTTGTCCAGCAACAATGCCATGTCGTGCGGGAGTTGCCACCAGCAGAGCAAGGCTTTCACCGATGGGCGTGCGCGCGCGGTTGGGGTCGATGGCGTCGCGCATCCGCGCAATGCTATGTCGTTGGTGAATCTGCTTTGGGAGCCCGATCTGAATTGGGATGGCTCGGCTACTAGCCTCGAAACGCAGGCCCGCACTCCCATTGAGAATCCTATTGAGCTGCATCAATCACTGGCGGCGGGTGTAATCAAGCTGCAACAAACGAGCACCTACCCCACCTTGTTTGCCAAGGCTTTCGGCTCCAGCACCATCACTGAAGAAAATGTTCTGAAAGCTCTAGCGCAGTTTGAGCGGACGCTTATTTCGTCGAACACGCGCTATGAAAAGTCGCTCCTAGGTCAAGTTAGGCTAACGGAAGATGAGCGGGCGGGCAAGGTGCTTTTCTTCAATCACCCGGGTGAGGGCGGCAACGTAACGGCCCGCGGCGGCTCCTGCGACCATTGTCATAACGGCAACAACTTCCTGTTCACCTCCACCCGGTTTACCACGGCTGGCGGCACCACTCAGTTTTTCAACAACGGCCTGGACATGAGTTTCGCAGACCCCGGCCGATTTGGCGTCACGGGCCAGAACCCTGATCGGGGCCGGTTCCGGGTACCCACGCTCCGCAATATCGCCCTCACGGCCCCGTACATGCACGATGGCCGATTCCAGACCTTGGAGGAAGTGATAGACCATTACAACGAGCACATCCTTAGCAACAGTCCCAATGTCGACCCTATTTTGCTGCTCTCCAACACAGACGGCGGCACTAAGCTCGATCTGACAAGCACCGAAAAGCGACAATTGGTGGCTTTCCTAAAGACGCTTACTGACTCGACGTTCATTCAAGATCCGCGCTTCTCCAATCCATTCTGAGCCATTTCTAGGCATAGATAACATACCATGCAACAGAGACCTGCTACTTACTCGTCCTTCTGGCAGGTTGTGTCCTGTATTGTGGTGATTTGCACGGTGCTATCGGCAGCTGCCTGCTCCTCAGTTTCCTCCACTCATCAGCTCAGCCCCGACCAGGAAACTGGCTCTCCGCGTCGCGTACCAGTGGCTGATACCGCCGTTCGTCTGTCTGACTCTACTATAGCTGTTCCGCGCTGAAAACAGCCGCCTGGTCGGCCAGACAATAAAAAAGGGTGCGGAGGAATCCTCCGCACCCTTTTGCACCTTTAAAGTAGTGCCTTAGTCTACGTTGTCGTGTAGAAAACGGTTGTCGCCCAACAGTTCGTTGTCGTCGGAAAGGTTGAAACGGCTAATGTTGCGCTCCGACGAAGGTGTCACGTTTTCCAGTTTCACTTGCCGGCGCAAGTAAGCCGGCGTTTCCAGCTGGTCCTTGATGGCATCGTTGGTGAGGCCGTTGCTCAGCTCTTGCAGGCGGCGGCGGCGCTCCTCGGCCCGGGCATCCAGGGCCGGGCGGCCGGGCAGCGGAGCGGCAGGTTGAGCAGCTTGGTACATCACCGGGTCGGGAGCTGGCGTAGAAGGCGCGGCTACGGGCGGTACTTGCCCAGTGTAGGGCGAAGTTTCGAGGTCGAATTTTACCGGCTGCGGCTCCGGTACGGGCTGTGGTGCACTCGTGAAAGAAGGCACTACGGGCGCCGTCGTTACATCGAGCGGTTCCTTATTGAATACGTTAAGCTGCACTTCGGGCTGTGGCAGGGACGGCTCTTCCTCGCGGGTCGGAGTGGTAATGGTGTGGGCCTCGCGGGCGAAACCCGTGGCAATAACCGTTACGCGGATGCTCTGGCCCAGCGTGGCATCGATGCCGTGGCCGAAAATTACTTCCGCGTTCTGGCCGGCTTTGTCCTGGATGCACTCCGTGATTTCGGTAAGCTCGTCCATCTCCAGCTCGGCTTGGTCGCCAGACATGATGCTGAGCAGAATGCGTTGCGCACCGTGAATGTCCGTGTTGTTGAGCAGTGGCGAAGCCAAAGCCTCTTCAGCGGCCCGACGGGCGCGGTTTTCACCTTCCGTGATGCTGCTGCCCATTACGGCGGCGCCGGAGTCCTTCATCACCGTTTTCACGTCTTCAAAGTCCACGTTCACGTCGGCCGTCACCGTAATGATTTCGGCGATGGACTTGGCGGCGGTGCTGAGCACGTTATCGGCTTTGGCGAAGGCCGAGCGAATAGGCAGGTTACCGTAAATCTCGCGGAGCTTGTCGTTGAGAATCACCAGCACCGTGTCGCAGTTTTCGCTGAGCTCCTTGATGCCGTGCTCGGCCTGCTGGCGCTTTTTCTTGCCTTCGAACATGAACGGTGCCGTCACGATGCCAACCGTGAGGATACCTAGCTCCTTAGCAACTTTGGCAATAACTGGTGCGGCTCCGGTACCGGTACCGCCACCCATGCCCGCCGTGATAAACACCATTTTAGTGCCCTGGCTCAGCAGTTCCCGGATTTGCTCCCGGCTTTCGATGGCGGCTTGCTTGCCACGCTCCGGGTTGGCGCCGGCTCCGAGGCCCTCCGTGAGGTCGAGGCCAATTTGCAGCCGGTTGGGCACCGTGGAAGAAGCCAACGCCTGCTTGTCGGTGTTGCAGATGACGAATTCCACGTCCTTGATGCCCTGGCTGAACATGTGGTTCACGGCATTGGAGCCGCCCCCACCCACGCCAATCACCTTAATGATGGACTTGGATTGCGCCGGAATGTCGAATTTATAATTCATGAGGTGAATGGCTAAATGGCTGTGTGGTTAAATTGTTGGTCGTTCAACGACAACCATTTAGCAATTCAACCATTTAACAACTTAATACTGCTTGTCGTCAAAATCGTCAATCAGCAACCCTTTTGTGCGGCTGATGATGTCGCTCAGGAATTTGCTGGCTCCCGAAGGTTTTTTTGGTTCGGCAGGCTTCTGGGCTTCCGGCTTAGGCGTGGGAGCTGGCGTTGCTAGCGGGGCCGGGGCGGCTTGGTAGTACGAAGCCGCGGGTTTCTGCTCTTCGTACTGCTCGTAGCCACGGTTCATCCGCTCATCGAGCGAGCGGTAGCCGGCCAGTACGAGGCCCACCGTAGTGGCGTACATCGGCGACTTCACCGCTTCGATTTTGCTCTTGCCCAGGTGCTCGTTGGGATAGCCGATGCGCGTATCGAGGCCCGTAACGTACTCTGTGAGTTGTACCAGGTTTTGAAGCTGCGAGCCGCCACCCGTCAGTACAATGCCGGCCGCTAGTTTATCAGCGTGGCCCGTGCGCTGGATTTCAGCGTACACCAGCTCAATGATTTCCTCCAGACGAGCCTCAATGATGTAGGCCAGGTTCTTGAGCGAAATCTCCTTGGGCGCCCGGTCGCGCAGGCCAGGGATGCTCACGATTTCGTAGTCGGAAGCTTCCTCGGCAATGGCTTTACCGAACTTCACCTTGAGCTGCTCCGCCTGGTTCTGCATCACCTGGCACCCTAGCTTGATGTCGCTGGTTACGATGTTGCCGCCGAAAGGCAGCACCGCCGCGTGCCGAATGATGCCGTCCTTGAAGATAGCCAGATCGGTAGTGCCGCCGCCGATGTCAATCAGGGCCACCCCCGCCTCTTTCTCCTCATCCGACAGCACCGACATGCTCGAAGCCAGCGGCTCCAGAATCAGGTTGTCGATTTCGAGGCCGGCTTTGGTGACGCACTTGTTGATGTTGTTGATGGCCGTGCTTTGGGCCGTGATGATGTGGAAATTGCCTTCCAGCCGCACGCCCGACATGCCCACGGGGTCCATGATGCCTTCCTCGTAATCCACCTTGTAGTCCTGGGGCATTACGTGGATGATCTGGGAGCCGGGCGGTGTCACGAGGCGGTACATGTCGCCGGTGAGGCGCTCCACGTCTTCCTGCGTGATTTCGTTTTCGGCCGAGGCGCGCGTGATGCTGCCGTTGTGTTGCAGGCTCTTGATGTGCTGGCCGGCAATGCCCACATTCACAACACCAATGTTGATGCCCGACTGCTCTTCCGCCTGCCGGATGGCGCGCTTGATAGCGTCCACGGTTTTGTCGATGTTCGACACGATACCCCGCACAACACCCTCCGACACGGCTTTGCCCATGCCCAGAATTTCGAGCTTGCCAAACTCGTTTTTGCGACCCACAAGGGCGCAGATTTTGGTAGTTCCGATGTCGAGGCCGACTACAATCTTATCGTGTTGCATGGGGAAGAGGTCGGGGTAAAGCTGGCGGGTAAGAGCGGTGTGGAGAGGTACTAAGGGAGCAAAAATAGCCTTTTCAGGCCAATGGAGCGAGAAAATCTCACTCGCAAATTATTTGGTCTTTGAATTCAACGTTGACGCGGTGATACGTGTCCCAGCCCAAGGCTGGTGGAATCTGTCGGTAAAATACCATCAGTTTCGCAAATTTTTCTGAAATATTCTCAGGAAAGCCAAATTCTACTTGCTGATCTCCTATTTGTTGAGTGAAAGAGACCTTGCCATTTGCACTAATAAATACCTCCGCAACCTGGGCGCGCCAGAACGGATGTTCATCAATGTAACGGAGCAATTCGAGGTAGCGGTGCCCAGTGGAATCCTGAAAATAACCGGCGTTCAACGGCTGTCCAGCAGCCCGGGAAACGGGCACCACCCGCGCCGTAAACAACGACGAAAGCGGCAGCTTGTGGCCATCGGCATCGAGGTAGCAGTCCTGGCGGGTGTCGGTGTGTACGAGGCGGGCAATAGGGCGGTTTTGGCGCACGTCGGCGTGCAGATTGCCCGCCAGATCACGGTACACTTGCGCGTCTTTCACGAAGCTGTGGGCTTTGAGGCGAGCTTCCAGAGCGGGCAAGTTCAGTTCGGCGGGCGTGCTGCCTTCGAGGCGCTGCTGGCCGCCACGCGTGAGCAGGCTGCTGACTTCCCGCTCACTGATGAAATAATTGTTGAATTCGTTGCCAATAGTGACGATAACCTGCCCTACCGGACGGCTGGCTTGGCGCACGCCGGCAAACACGGCCAAGCCACCGAGCAGCAAGAGGCAGCCAGTGGCAAAAAGCACGTTATTTACCTTACGCTTGATTTCCATGCCACCGAAGATGTAAAATATTCTTTAAACGCGGAACAAGTTGGTCAATATCGCCAGCGCCAACGGTGGCTAATACGTCAAAATCCGTTTGGGTTTCGGCATTAGCAAGAATTTCTTCCCGGCTTTGTAACGATTTTCTGGGGGAAGTTATTTGGGACAAAATTAATTCGGACGTCACTCCTTCCAACGGTAGCTCACGGGCCGGATAAACATCCATCAGCACCACCTCGTCGGCAAGGCTCAGACTTTCCGCAAAACCGGGCGCGAAGTCGCGGGTGCGGGTGAACAAGTGCGGCTGAAACACGACGCGCAACCGCCGACCCGGATACAATGCTCGCAGGGAACGAAGGAAGGCGTCGATTTCGCGTGGATGGTGGGCATAATCATCCACGTAAACTTTGGGCTCCACTGGTGTGCCAGCCATTACGATGAACTCGAAGCGCCGCTTCACGCCCCGGTAGGCTTGCACGGCGGCTTGCAGTTTTGGCGCCGATACGCCTTCCAGTTGCGCCACGCAGGCGGCCGCCAGCATGTTTTCTACGTTGTGGTAGCCCGGCACCGCCAATGCTAGACCTTCTACCGTGCCGTGCGGCCCGTGCAGATCGAAGCGGAATTCGTGGCCTTGCGCTGTGATAGTGGCGGCGTACAGCTCGGGGCCTTGCTCGGGCGAAAGTCCGTAGCGAATAACCTGCACGCCGGCTGGAGCCGCGGCTGCCACGCTGGCATCGGCGGTGTGGTTGATGATGAGCGTGCCGCCGGGCTGAATCTGGCCCACGAACTGCCGAAACGACTCCACCAGCGCCTCTTTGTTGCCGTAGATGTCGAGGTGGTCGGCGTCGGTGCTGGTGACGATGGCGATATTGGGGTGCAGGGTGAGAAAGCTTCGGTCGTATTCATCGGCTTCCACTACAATGGGAGCGTTGCTCCGGTCCGCTGGCTTTTCGCCAGCCGACCGGTCGCCGTTGGGGGCATTTGGCCTAGCTTGGTTAGACGGCTCAGGTTCTGCTGGCGCGGACGGCGACCGGTCAGCCGGCGAAAAGCCGGCAGACCGGGGAGGGAGCAGCAGGTTCGAGCCTAGGTTCACGGAAATGCCACCCAAAAAGGCGGCGCACGGTATGCCGGCGTGGTGCAGCAAGTGGGCCACCATGCTGCTGGTCGTGGTTTTACCGTGGGTACCGGCTACGGCGATGGTGCGGTGGCCTTCTGTGAGGATGCCGAGCACCTGGCTGCGCTTGCGGATGTCGTAGCCCTGCTCGCGGAGCCAGGCCCACTCGCGGTGGTCTTTCGGAATGGCCGGCGTCAGGACGACGAGTGTTTGGTCGCGGTTTTCGCGTACGGCAGCGGGAATGCTTTCCACGGCATCGTCGAAATGCACGGCAATGCCTTCGGCCTCCAACGCATCGGTCAGGGGCGTGCGGGTTTTGTCGTAGCCCGACACTTGGTGGCCGTTGGCTTGAAACCAGCGGGCCAGCGCCGACATACCGATGCCGCCAATGCCGAGGAAGTAAACGAGCTGTTTCAAGGGAGGAGTTAGGAGTTGGGAGCTAGAAGCTAGGAGTTAAGAAGAAAGATTGGTAATGAGCAGAAGCTGTCAAGTCCGGCTACTTATCAGCTCCAGCAGCTCATCGACGATGGTGGCGGTAGCGGCGGGGCGAGCTAGTTGGCGCACGTTGGTGGCGAGTTGCTGCTGACGTGGCTGGTTCTGGAGCAGCGCTAAGGCTTCATCGTAGAGACGCTTGGGCGCTTCGACATCCGAGACGAGCAAGGCGGCGTCGCGCTTCATTAGAGCCATAGCGTTTTTAGTTTGGTGGTCTTCGGCAACGTTGGGCGAGGGAACCAGAATGCTCGGCTTGCCGGTGAGGCACAGCTCCGACACCGACAACGCCCCGGCGCGACTGACGACTACATCGGCGGCGGCATAAGCTAAGTCCATGCGTTGCACAAATTCCAGCGCGTGCAGGCCAGCGGCTACGAAAGGCGCGGCCTCTTGCTGCGCCGTGGCATAGTAGACTTTGCCGGTTTGCCAGAGCAGCTGCACGCCAGCTGCTTGCAGGCGCGGCAGCGCGGCGGCCGTGGCTTGGTTGAGCGTGCGGGCGCCCAGGCTCCCCCCAATTACGAGCAGCACTGGTTTTGCAGCATCGAGGCCAAAAAATGCCATTGCCTCGGCGCGGTTGCCGGTGGCTATTTCGGTACGCACGGGGTTGCCAGTCAGCACCAGCTTTTCCGCGGGGAAGAACTTACTCATGCCCTCGTAGGCTACGCATATTTTACTCACTCGCCGCGCCAAGAGCTTATTGACAAGGCCCGCGTAGGAATTTTGCTCCTGAATAAGTGAAGGAATGCCGCGCGAAGTGGCCGCCAGCAGCACCGGCGCCGACGCGTAGCCGCCCACTCCTACTACTACATCGGGGCGGAATTTTTCGATGAGCTTGCCGGCTTTGCGCACGGCACGCATCACCTGAATTGGAAACACGAGATTCTGCGGCGTGAGGCGGCGCTGCAACCCACTGATGTCGAGCCCCACGATGTCGTAGCCCGCCTCGGGTACGCGCGTCATCTCCATGCGGCCGTTGGCGCCCACGAACAGAATTTCCGCATCGGGTTGACGGCGGCGCAGTTCGTTGGCAATAGCCACCGCCGGGAAGATGTGCCCGCCCGTACCGCCGCCGCTGATGATGATTTTCATACTTCTTGCTTCGTTTCTCGGGGTTTGTTTTTCGTTGTTCGGCGCAGAATCAACAAGCTGTTCGGCCACGAAAAACGAACAACGAGCAACTAAAAACGAATTAAGCGTAAGCCGTTTTTCGCGGAATACGGGCGGTGTCTTCTGGCTCGCCGGTCATGGGCCGTATTTCCCGCTCGCCACGACTTACGGCTAGGATAATGCCTACGCTAATGCCGGTGAAGATGAGCGAGGTGCCACCCATGCTCAGCATCGGCAGCGGCAGGCCCGTAATGGGGCCCAATCCTACGGCTACGCCCATGTTCACCATTGCTTGCAAGACCAGACTGAAGCTCAGCCCCGCCGACAGCAAGCCCCCAAACGCGCCGTGGCTGTTCACTACGGTCTGCAACCCTCGGTAGAGAAACGCCAGGTAGAGAAACAGCACGAAGACGCCGCCCGCCATGCCATACTCTTCGATGATGACGGCGTAGATGAAGTCGGAGTAAGGGTGAGGCAGGATGTTGCGCTCGGTGCTGTTGCCGGGGCCTTTGCCCGTGACGCCGCCCGTGGCAATGGCAATGTAGGAGTGCTCCAACTGGAACGGCACCGGCTTGCTCTTGTCAAAGAAGCTTTCCATGCGCGATATCACCGTTTTGTAGCGTTGCCCGGAAGCCAGCCCCACGCCACCCACTACCACGCCAATAGCCACCATAACCGCCATTTGCTTAAGCGGCACGCGGCCGATGAACATCAGCAGCAGGCAGGTCGCAAACAGCAGCAGCGCCGTAGAGGCGTTACTCATGATGATGATGCCGCAAATCAAGCCTACCCACAGCATTACGGGCAGCAGCGTGGTGCGGAAATCCTGCACGTGCTGCTGGCGGCGGCTGAGCATGGAAGCTAGATGCGAAATGAGGGCCAGCTTGGCTAAGTCGGAGGGCTGGAAGGTTTGGTTGATGACCGGAATAGTGAGCCAGCGCGAAGCGTCGTTGAACGTGGTGCCGCCCATGAAGAACGTGAACAGCAGCAGCGGCACCGACAGCAGCAGCGCGTACAGCGACAGACGCGAGTAGTAGCGGTAGTCGATGCGGTGGGCCAGCCACATCAGCGCCAACCCCACGAAAATGAGGCTAGTGTGCTTGAATAGAATCATTTCGGTGGAGCCGGCCCGCCCCCGCAGCTCGTTCTTGTAAGCCAGCGTGCCCGTAGCCGAGTACACCACGGCCATGCTGATGAGCGAAAACAGAATCACGATGCCCCACAGCACCGGGTCGCCCTTGAGATTCTGCCGCAGCCAGTTTTTGATGATGTCCATGTTTTTAGAGCTTAGATGAGAGAGCCTAGAGCTTAGTTTTGTTCTGGTGCGAGTAATTAAGCAAAGACTAAGCTCTGAGTTATTAATTCTCAGTTCTCAATTCTGCCACCGCTGCCGCGAATTGGCGGCCTCGGTCTTCGTAGTTTTTGAATAGGTCGAAGCTGGCGCAGGCGGGCGAGAGCAGCACCACGTCGCCGGGCTGGGCTAGCGCGGCGGCGCGGCGTACGGCTTCGCGCACGTTTTGGGTTTCTTCCAGCTGGGGCACCACGTCGCGGAAGCTGGCGCGCAACTTTTCATTGTCGACGCCGAGGCAGATGAGGGCTTTTACGCGCTCCTGCGCCAGGGGCAGCAAGGTGCTGTAGTCGTTGCCCTTGTCGGTGCCGCCCGCAATCCAGATGATGGGCTGCCGCACGCCGTCGAGGGCGTACCAGGCGGCTTCCACGTTGGTGGCTTTGGAATCGTTGATGAAGCGGACCCCGTTGCTTTCCCCCACGAGTTGCAGGCGGTGGTCGGCGTTGCGGAAAGTACCTAGCCCGGTTTCGATCTGCTCAATCGAAAGACCAGCGATACGGGCGCAGAGCACGGCGGCTAGGGTATTCTGACGGTTGTGCTGCCCGATGAGCGGCGAGGCGGCCGTGCTGATTTCCTCGGTTTCGTTGTAGTAGCCCGGCTGCAAATCAATGCACAACTGGCTTTCTTCGGTGTAGTAACCAGCAAGATGATAGTCGGGCCGCTTGTGCAGGCTGAAAGGCAGCTGCTGCACCGGGCGCAACGCCGCCTGGAAGTAGCGTTGAATATTCTCGTCGTCGGCGTTGTAGATGAAGTAGCCCGAGCTGTCCTGATTGCGCATGATACGCAGCTTGGCCAACGCGTATTTCTCCATTGAGTAGTCGTAACGGTCGAGGTGGTCGGGGGTGATGTTGAGCAGCACCGACACCCAGGGCTGGAAATCGTACGTGTCGTCGAGCTGGAAGCTGCTCAGCTCCACCACGTAATACGCGTGTTGGTCTTCAATCACCTGTTCAGCCAGCGAGAAGCCCACGTTGCCGGCGAGGCCCACGTTGAGGCCAGCTTCTTTCAGCAGGTGGTAGGTGAGCAGCGTGGTGGTGGTTTTGCCGTTGGTGCCCGTGATGCAAATGCACTTGGCCTTGGTGTAGCGACCCGCTAGCTCGATTTCCGAAATGATGGGCGTGCCTTTCTCGCGCAGAGCCTGAATAACGGGCGCTTTTTCCGGGATTCCGGGGCTTTTGACGACTTCATCGGCCCGCAACACTTCCGCCAGCGTGTGCTGGTTTTCCTCGAACGGAATGCCTGCTGCTTGCAGCTTCTGCTTGTACTGCGGCTGAATCGGGCTCTTATCCGACACGAACACGGAGTGGCCCTTAGCCTGCGCCAGCAGCGCGGCCCCTACTCCACTTTCGGCAGCTCCTAGTATTACAATGTGCATAGTTGTTCTGCTGTTTTTAGCCCGCAGAGGGCGCAGAGGAGTACGCAGAAGTCGCAGAACGTTCTGCGACTTCTG
>NZ_JBTYZO010000026.1:0-91998 GCF_057808495.1 Hymenobacter sp. M1-2 | reverse complement strand
GGTCCATTTCGTTGCGGCCTTGTTGTGGCTGCGCTAATTGTCCGTACAACCTAGTCTGCATAGTTTCACTAAACGATATTCTGACTACTTATCAGCGCTGAAATGCATGCCTGAGTTGGATTGGGGAATTGCTTTGTCTGTAGAACGTTTCAGCGCGTTGAATCAATCTTTTCGGTGGTCCTTAAAAACTGCTGTTTTGTTGGGTTACGTCGGCTGCCTCCGCTGTATGAAGTGCAGAACAAGCGGCGCCGCTTGTTCTGCACTTCACCCCTGGTTGGCCCCGCGAGGCCGGCCGCTCTGGTTCTGGCAGGTTGAGGTTTCTGTCGCGAAGGAACCCTGACCCCGAATCGTCCCCCGCAAGGTCGCGAGTTGCGGCGGGACGCACAGCCAGTAGCTGCGCTGGGTGAGGTTTTTCATCTTCCTAATCTTCTTCCTGATGAATCTGAACCGCTTGCTGCCCCTATGCGGGCTGCTGGCTGGCGCCTGGCTATTGCCCGCTTGCCAGCAATATTCCACCGAAAAGATGAGCTACGAAACGGTAGTCGAAGCCGCTCCCGCAACCCCCGCCGACCTAGCTGCCCCGCGTACTGCCGATACTGTTATTGAGCTGGAAAACCGCGAGAACTACGCTATAATCCACGAAAACGAGTTTCTGAGCGCCCAGCGCACGCCACTCAGCACCTTTGCTATCGACGTGGACCGAGCCTCCTACAGCAATGTGCGGCGCTTCCTCACCCAGGACCGGCAGCTGCCGCCTCCCGACGCGGTGCGGCTGGAAGAACTGGTCAACTACTTTCACTACGACTATCCGCAACCCGCTTCGGCACCCGCTTCTCTGAACGCCGAAGTAGCGACTTGCCCCTGGAACCCCCAGCATCAGCTGGTATTGGTAGGCGTGCAGGGCCGCGACGTACCCACCACCCAGCTGCCGCCGGCCAATCTGGTTTTCCTGCTGGATGTGTCGGGCTCGATGGATGATCCTGATAAGCTGCCGCTGCTGAAAGAATCGTTGCGGGAGTTGGTGCGCAAGGCGTTGCGTCCGCAGGACTACGTGTCCATAGTGGTATATGCCGGCGCCGCTGGCTTGGTGCTGCCGCCCACGCCCGGCTCCGACCCAGAAACCATTCTGGCGGCGTTAGATGATCTGCAAGCCGGGGGCTCCACTGCCGGCGGCCAAGGTCTGCGGTTAGCTTACGAAGTGGCCCGCCAGCACTTTCGGCCCGCCGGCAACAACCGCATCATCCTCGCCACCGACGGCGACTTCAACGTGGGCGAGCAGAGCGACGCCGATATGGAGCGGCTCATTACTAAGGAGCGCGCATCGGGCGTGTTTTTGTCAGTGCTCGGCTTTGGTAGTGGCAATTACCAAGACAGCAAGATGGAGCTGCTAGCTGACAAAGGCAACGGCAACTACGCCTACATCGACAACCTAAGCGAAGCCCAGCGCGTGCTGGTGCAGCAGTTTGGCGGCACGCTTTTCACGCTGGCAAAGGATGTGAAGGTGCAAGTGGAATTCAATCCGGCGCTGGTACGCGAATACCGCCTCATCGGCTACGAAAACCGCCTGCTGGCGACCCAGGATTTCAACGACGACCAGAAAGACGCGGGCGAGCTAGGCGCCGGCCAGCAAGTAACTGCCCTCTACGAAGTAGTGCCCACCGGTGCGACCCATGCCAGTAGCGCCACCATCGACCCACTCAAATACCAAGCCCCCAGCGTGGCTAAAGCCAGCAACAGCAACGAGCTGCTGACTATGAATTTGCGCTACCAGGAGCCGCAGGGCAGCGCCAGCCGCCTGCTCACGCTGCCGGTCCGCGGCGTCCGGTACAACGAGCCCATTGCTCAGGCTTCCGACAATCTGCGTTTTGCGGCCGCAGTAACTCAATTTGGCTTGCTGCTGCGTGGCTCTAAGTACCGGGGTTCTGCAACTTGGGAAAGCACCCGAGCACTGGCTAGTAGCGTAACAGGATCGGACGAGGACGGTTCCCGCGCCGAGTTCAAAGAATTGGTGCGGCAGGCTGCTGGTCTGAGCAGTGAGCGGGCATCAATAGAGTAGTGGCAGGAATAACCGACTCAAGCGAATTCCTTTATTGCCGAGGAGAGGAATTCGCCTTAGTTCTAGCTGCAGAAACATGCTTTACTTGAAAAAATAATTTGGAAGTATGAGAACGGGTTTCCATCTTGCCGTCGTCAAGCCCCTCATTATCATGCTTCAGCCTACGGCTCGCTACTTTTTTAGCTATTACTTCTTCTACGCCTCCGCGTAGTCGAGTAGCCGCCGTGTAGCTTTTCACCCCCGAAAATCCTCAGCGCCTCTCGACCCCGAGAGGCGCTTTTTTTGTCTTCTGCCTTCGCTTAGTATGCTTCAGTTCGTTCCGGCCGCCTTCCGCTTTTATTACTACTTCTTTTTTACGAAGAAGCGGGCTTGTGCTTGCCGGAACTGAAACCTCAGCCTCTAGCAACCCACGCAAGCCCGCCGGATTCCGGCGGGCTTTTTTCATGTCTTCAGCAGCTCCTTTTCTTTCTTCCCATGTCTATTCGGATTGCGCTTCAGGGTTTTGCCGGCAGTTTTCACCAGTTGGCAGCTCGTCACTACTTCGGCCCCCAGCACACGCCGGTGGCTTGCTCTACCTTCGAAGAAGTGGTGGGCCACGTGGTAAGCAGCACGGCGGAGCGGGGGCTGCTGGCCATTGAAAATTCTATTGCCGGCAGCTTGCTTCAGAACCACATTCTGCTGCGCCAAGCGCCAGTGCGCGTCACAGGCGAGGTGTACTTGCGCATCCGCCAGCACCTGCTGGCCCTGCCCGGCCAAACCCTCTCCGAGCTGCGCGAAGTGCACTCGCACCCGGTAGCGTTGCGGCAGTGCGCCGGGTTCCTGGGCCAGCACCCGCACCTGCGCCTGGTAGAAACCGACGACACCGGCCGCAGTGCCCAGCACATCCGCGACCAGGGCCTAACCGGCGTAGCAGCTGTGGCTGGCGAAGAAGCCGCTCGGCAGTTCGGCTTGGAGATACTGGCCGCCAACATTCATTCGGTGGAACACAACTACACCCGCTTTCTGGTGCTCGAGCGCGCCACCGAAGCCGCCTCCGCTCCCCGCCCCGATAAAGCTTCACTGTGCTTCCATCTGGCAGAAACTCCCGGCGGCGTGGCCGATGTGCTGGCCTGCGTAGCAGCGCATCAGCTGCAACTCACCATGCTGCAAGCTAGCCCACTACCGGAGCAGCCCTGGCGCTACTGTTTCCACGCCGATGTGGAGTTCGACGACCCAGCCCGACTGGAAACGCTGCTACAAATGTTGCCTCCGCTCACCAGCCATCTGCACGTGCTAGGCGTGTACTGCAAAGGTCTGACTTACTAGACGATACCTGTCAAAGCGCAACTCGGAATACCGCCAACTTCTTGCTCATGATTTCCTCTAATCTGCTGCCCGTCATGCCTGCTCGCCGCCTCTCCCAGACGCATGAGTACTACTTCTCGCAGAAGCTGCGCGAACTGGCGACACTCAACGCGGCCGGGGCTAACATCATCAACCTCGGCATCGGCAGCCCTGATCTGGCGCCGCACCCGGCCGTGGTGCAAGCCCTCACAGAAGGCGCCGCCCGGCCCGAGGCGCATAGCTACCAGAGTTATCAAGGCACGCCCGACCTGCGCCAAGCCGCCGCCGAATGGTACGCCGCGCATTACGGTGTAGCCCTGGACCAAGCCACGGAAATCATGCCGCTGATGGGTTCCAAAGAAGGGCTGATGCACATCGGAATGGCGCTGCTCGACCCCGGCGACATGGTGCTGGTGCCCAACCCCGGTTACCCTACTTACCGCGCCGTGGTGCAGCTCTGCGGGGCCCAGACGCTGGAATACAACCTGCACGAAGCCAACGGCTGGCTCCCCGACCTGGCCGCTCTGCGCCGCCAAGACCTGCGCCGCGTGAAGCTGATGTTGGTGAACTACCCACACATGCCCAGCGGCACCCGTGCCGATGCGGCTTTCTTCCAGGAACTAGTGGACTTCGCGTGGGAAAACCGCATCCTGCTCGTTCATGACAACCCTTATAGCTTCCTGCTCGATGACGCTGCCGCGCCTCCCATGAGCTTGCTAGCGGTGCCCGGAGCCAAAGATGTAGCGCTGGAACTGAATTCGTTGAGCAAGTCCCACAACATGGCTGGCTGGCGGGTAGGCATGCTGGTAGGCCGCGCCGATGTGCTGGAAACGGTGCTCCGCTTCCGCAGCAACATGGATTCGGGCATGTTCCGGCCAGTGCAGGAAGCCGCCGCCGTGGCCTTGCGCCTGCCCGCCACCTGGTACGCCGAGCTGAACGCCACTTACCGGACCCGGCGAGCCGTGGTGCTGGCCCTGCTGCAAGAGCTGGAGTGCCGGGTAGAGCCTGGCCAAGCGGGCCTCTTCGTGTGGGCTGCCGTGCCGCCCGCCTTCGCCGATGGCTACGCGCTGAGCGACGCCCTGCTGCGGGACGCCCGCGTGTTCGTGACACCGGGCGGAATTTTCGGCAGCAATGGCAACAGCTACATCCGCCTGAGTTTGTGCCAGCCCGAGGCGACGCTGCAAGCTGCCGCTCAACGCATTGCCGCCGCCCGTCTGCTGCCGGAATTAGTAGCCAACTGAAGCCTTCTTCTCTAAAATCATTCTCCTCCTTGTCATCAACTTCCTGATATCATGCAAGCTGCCACTTCTTCTCTGCTGACTGCTCCTCGTTCTGTGACCACCGCCGCACCCGCAACTACGGCCGCGCCGTTCCGCCTGCCGGTGCCGGGTAGCCCGCCGTTGCTTATTGCCGGGCCGTGCAGCGCCGAAACTGAAGCCCAGCTGCTAACCACCTGCACGGAACTGGCTGCTACAGGTCGGGTGCACTTGTTGCGGGCGGGCATCTGGAAGCCCCGGACCAAGCCCGGTGGCTTCGAAGGCGTGGGCGCGGCCGGTTTGCCGTGGCTGCAACGGGCCCGCGAGCTAACCGGCCTACCCGTGGCAGTGGAAGTAGCCACGGCGGCGCACGTGGAAGCCGCTTTGGCACACGATGTGGACGTGCTGTGGGTAGGAGCCCGCACCACCGGCAATCCATTTTCGGTGCAGGAACTGGCCGATGCGTTGCGCGGAGTAGATATTCCGGTGTTCGTGAAGAACCCTATTCACCCGGAGCCGGAGCTGTGGGTGGGAGCCGTGGAGCGCCTGACGCGGGCCAACGGACCACAACTAGGCTTGATTCACCGGGGTTTTTCCAGCTACGGCAACCTCGATTTCCGCAACGCCCCAATGTGGCACCTGCCCACCGAAATCCGGCAGCGCCTGCCCGAACTGCCTCTACTCTGCGACCCTAGCCACATCTGTGGCCGCCGCGATACGCTGGCCGGCGTGGCTCAGCGCGCCGCCGACCTCGCCTTCGACGGCCTTATCATCGAGTCTCATCACCAACCTGAACACGCCTGGAGCGACGCCCAGCAGCAACTCACGCCCGTAGACTTAGCCACGCTGCTCGACAATGTAGTGTGGCAAGCAGCCGAGCCCGAAGCCGTAGCGGCACTCGATGTGCTACGCACCCAGATCAATCATCTGGATGATGAGATTCTGCTGCTGCTAGGCCGGCGGATGCAGGTGGCCCAGCACATCGGGGCGTACAAAAAGCAGCATCAATTGCCGGTGGTGCAGCCCAGCCGGTGGCAGGAAATCCTGGAAAAAGGCATCCGCCAAGGCACTGCGCTAGGTCTGACGCAGGATTTCTTGCTGCAATACTTCACGGCCGTCCACCACGAGTCCATCAGCCGTCAGCAGGTAGTGAGCTGAAGTATATCTGTTCTATCTGTGGCACGGACTTCAGTCCGTAGCCCCTCGGACTGCCTGCCGCCGCCTCATCATATCTTATACAGGCTACGGACTGAAGTCCGTGCCACACGCGGCTCTGCTTGATAGGCCCGCTCACGGCCGGTGACCTAAAACATGACACTGACCTTCAAAGAGAGCTAGTGACTTTTTTTGCCGACGACTGGCCTCCTTGAACTGGTGATTTCTTGCTGACCTTGCTATTCTTTTTGGACCGCGCGGCTATGCGCTTTTCCAGGTCTCCGACAGTGAAAACGGCGTCGTCTTTCAACGTGGGATCTTCAGCGAAGCGGGCGGCGGCGCGGGCTTCTTCTAAGGCATTAGTCAGCTGGTTGAGGCGGATGTAGGTGTAGGCCAGGTTGTAGTGCGATAGTGCGTAGTTGGAACGCAGCGCAATAGACCGTTTGAAGGCCGCGACGCCCTCTTCATATCGGCGCTGACTCATGCGGGCGTAGCCAAGCGCGTAATAAGAGGCATAGTCGCCGTAGCCGTGGGAGTGGGCAATGCCGTAGTGGCGCACCATGAGTGCGTACAACTCCTTCGGCGACCTCTCGGCTTCGGCGCATTCGCACTGCTCTACTTGGTAGTAATAGTCGCCGAGGGCCCGGTTGAGCTTGTAGTTGGTGGGATAGCGCTTCAGCAGGTTTTTGAGCACCGACTCCACCGGAAATGGGTAGCGAATGGCGGCTCTGGTGTAGTAATTCCGCAACGAATCGAGCCGCTCGTAGGGTTTTAAATCAACGAAGCCGAAGCCTTCGTACTCGCGGCTGCGCAGATGGTAGTTCAGCGCCAGCTCGGCTTGCTTGATGGCCACGGCCGGCCGACGGTGCTTGGAGTCGAAGCTATTGAGCAGCTTGAAAGCCGACTCATATTGGCGGTTCAGAATGAGCTGCGAAGCTTTGCGCAACACTTCGGCCTCGGCCGCTGCGGAGGGAGCCGCCGTAGGCTTCTGAGCCACTGCCAAAGTGGGCGAAACACCGAGGAAAAGCAGCAAAAGGAAAAGACGAGATAGCATATGCTAAGAGTATACGAGCTGCTAGGTAATACGAGTTTGCGGGATTCATGGCAATTGAAACAGATTTATTAAAAAATTTCTTAGGTGTATGCTTACTTCTCCCTTACTTCTCCGCTAGCTTTTTCTGAAACTGGCTTATCCGCTCAACAGCGTATAGCTGAGCAGTAAGCCGAAGACGAAGGAGAAGAGCAGCGCTACAAGTGGCTTGGGTGTAGATGCACGAAGAATTGTAGCTTGTGCCGGGGTAGTCTTTTTTGGCTGTTACGCCTAGATTGCTCTAGGGCGAGCAACGAGGTTGTTGGCTGTCTGCCGGGTTCCACCGTACTTCACGCCTATGCTCTTCTACACCGTCATGAAACCACTCGTGCAGGTTGCCCTGCGCGTGTTCTTTCGCCGCCTCGAAATCCGCCACCGTGACCGGCTGCAAACGCCGGGGCCGCTGCTGATGGTGAGCAACCACCCCAATACACTTATGGACCCGCTCGTGACGGCCGCCAACCGTCGCCAGCCGATTTCGTTTCTGGCCAAGAGCACCTTCTTCAAGAATCCCATTTCCCGGGCCCTGCTCACCTCCGGCAACTCCATTCCCATCTATCGTCGCCAAGACGTGGATACCGGCGCCGAAGCCACCACGCCCGAACAATTGGCGGCCCAGAACGAAGCCACTTTCGGCAAGTGTTACGACTACCTCGGCAAGGGCGGCACGGTCATGATTTTCCCGGAAGGCACCAGCGTCAGTGAGCGGCGGCTGCGGCCCCTGAAAACCGGCGCGGCGCGCATTGCATTGGGCGCCGAAGCTCGGCACGATTTCAAGCTCGGTCTGCGGGTATTGCCGGTGGGTATCAATTACTTCGACCCGCAACGGTTTCGGTCCGATGTGCTGATAAACGTGGCCCCGCCAATCCGGGTAGCAGACTACGCCGCCGCCTACCGCCAAGACCCTGCCGCCGCCGCCGACCAACTCACCGAAGACATCCGCCGCCACCTGGAGCAGCGCCTCGTCATTACGCGCGACGCGGCCGAGGACGAGCTGGTGCAGCAGTTGGAACGCACCTTCACCGGCCACCTCATCAACGACGACCCGCGCACCCTCTACGACAATTTTCAGCTGAGCCGCACGCTGCTGCAAGCCGTAGCGTACTTCGAAAAACACGCCCCGGAGCAATTGGCCGAAGCCCGCGAGCAGCTCGCCAGCTACCTCACGGAACTCAAGCGCCTGGGCCTCAACGACGAAGCGCTGGAACGCACTAGCCCCGCCGACATGCGCGCCAGCCGGGCTTTGGTGGCGGCAATTCAATTAGCACTGGGCCTGCCGATCTATCTGTACGGCGCCCTGAATAATTATTTGCCCTACAAGCTGCCGTCGGTGGTAGCCAAGCGCGCTACCAAAGAAGTGGAGTTCGTAGCGCCCATCATGATGGTGGTCGGGATGATAACCTTTAGCCTGGGCTACGCTTTGCAGATTGGGCTGGTGCACCACTTCACCCAGGACTGGCGCTGGACCACGCTCTACGCCTTAAGTCTGCCGCTTACCGGCTTCTACGCGCTTTATTACTGGAACAAACTAGCCAGCCGGCTGCGGCGGGTGCGGGCCTTGCGTCTGTTCCGGCAGCGGCGCCCACTCATGGAAGGCCTGCTCCGCCAGCGCGCTACCATTCTACGCCTCCTAAACGAAGCCCGCGAGGCATATTTGGCGGCGGCGAGGTAGTAAACGGAGAGCAATCCAAGGGTCTAACTTCTCGGTTTTAAGGTTTCAGCTCTGAACTCTCACCAAGCCACTTTAGAGCCGAACCCGAGGGTGAGAATTTCCTTGAGCTTGGGAGTGCCTTTGTTGGTGGTGCGGCTCAGGAAATACAAGTCGTTGGTGCCCAGCTCGGCGTAGGTGGCTACGTAAGGCGGCTCGGGGTGCCGCGCGGTGCGGATGCCCGCGTAGGAAAGGCGCGGCGCGAAGAACATGCCCGTCCGAACCTTGGTGGAAAACCAATAGTAGTCGGGTGTATACTTGCCTCGCTCGTGGCTGTCGAGCATGGTTGGCCCGGTCGTGTAATTGATATAGCCACCCACCCCCGGGTTGGCGCGCCAGTGCAGACCCATTTTCGGCAGCGAAGGCAGGTACGTGGTTTTGAATGTGAAAATGGTAAGGGGCTGCCCACTATACCGGCGTGGCACCCGCCCCACTAGCACCTCCGGTTCCAAGCGTTGGCTGGCTAAACGCAGTCCACCCCCTATTGCTACCATGCCGGCACCGCCCCCAATCTGTACGCTCAAAAAAAGCGGAATGCCCCGCCGCGCCGCCAGCGGGGGTTTGATGTCCTGCTGCATCTGCGTCTGGGCCAAAGCGTTGCTCATGGGTACCAAACCAAACAGGCTCACCCCAAACGCAATGAGCAGTTGCTTCCCAGGGCATGATGAGAGTGGTTGACCAAGCATAGCTATCAGAAGGCTTAGAATTCGGCTTTTAGGCCCAAGCCAAGCGTTAGGATGTCGAGAGGGCTGAGGGCCTTGGAGTTGCCGTTGGGGAAGAAGCTGAACAAGTACAAGTCGTTGGTACCCAGTTCGTAGTAAGCGGAGATACGGCGCGGCCGGCCCGTGGGGCCACTGGGACGTAGGTACGAGAGGCGGCCTCCCAGCAGTAGGCCCACGCGGGTGTCAGTGGAAAACCAGTAGTAACCTTTGGTGTACTGGCCTTTCTCTTCATCGTTGATGGTGCCGTGGGTATAACTCACGTAGGCTCCAACCGAGAGTGGGCGCAACTCAAACTTTCGGCTTATTGGCACCGTGAAGGGAGTGTAAAGAAACTTGGCGGTGAAAATGCTGAGCGCGGAGCCGGCGTATTTCTTGGGCACGTAGCCTATAAGAATGTCCGTTTCGCCTCGGTCGCGCCAGAAGCTGTAGCCGGCGCCGCCAGCTACCATGCCTAGGCCGCCCGCCGTTTGCAGCACGAGGTGGCGTGGCCGGTACCAAGGCAGGGCCGAGTCTGGGGCAGAAGAGGTGGGGGATTCTTGACCCGAGGTGGGCAAGGCCGCGCAAAGCAAAAGCAGCGGCAGCAGCAGCCGGCGCATCAGAACAGTACCTTTTTAAGCCGGAATTGCGGCTGGTCGTTGGCATCATTCCAGAGCGTCAGAATCACGTACTGGTTTTCCTCGAAAGCATAGGAGTTGATGTACGTTACGCCGTCCTGGAAAGGCTCCCCGATGCTGAAGTCGTGGCGGTGGCCGTTTAGCTCGAAGGCTATTTTGGGCGCCTCAGCTAAGGTGCGGGTATAGGCCGGCGTCAGGTTCTGGTCGAAGTCGAGGTCCTGGGGCGGCACGTGCGACACCACTACCTGCCGCCGGGCGCCGTCCAAGTTGCTCACCTGCTGTTGCAGCCAGGGCACGTCGGGAATGCGCCCGTTGAAGTTGTACTCGCGGCTGTTGGTGTCTATAAGCGTGAACTTGGTGTCGCCGTAAACGAAGGAGTAGTTGAGGGGGCCAAATATGCGTTGGTAAGCCGCCCGGCCATTGCCCACGTGGTCGTGGTTGCCGATAACCGTGACGTAGGGAATATTGAGTTTGCTCAGCCGCTCATCTACCCAGCGCATTTCGCGGGCCAGGCCAAAGTCGGAAATGTCGCCGGCTACCAGCAGAAACGACAGGCCGGGCTGCTGGTTTACGCTCTTCACTAAGGCTTCGGCCTGCTCGTAGAAACGTTGCGAGTCGCCGGTAAATACAAAGCGGAGCGTGTCGCCGGGTGGCAGCGGATGCTCGGCCAGACGGTCCAGGTTTTTCTGGGTTAGGTTGGTTTGGCTCTTGGGCCCCCGGAAATCACTCGGGCTGAATTCGAGCAGCTCGCAGCCGCTCAGCAACGCCAAGGCCGCACAGCCTAAGGCGCTAAATCGAATCAGAGAGGTGGTAAGCATGTTACAAAACCACAAAATGTATACGGCTTCGCTGTGGTCGACTGGCTTGGGGAGCTTGTCTTCGTCAGCTTGTCGGCCTCAGACGGAGGCTGACAATTCGTGCAAGCGCCGGAAGCAGCACGCGCCGTATCTGGGTGAAAAGGAAGGTGGAAAGTCTGCTCAGAAGCAGCAACAGCCAAAGGTGGGGCCAGCCAGCTCTCGTCCAAAGTCTATGGGGGGTGAACTGTCTCGACTGGCAGTTGAACCGTCAGAAATCCCAAGCGAAGCCGGCGGGCAATTCCACAGGTTCAGTCAAGCACTCAACTACTTGAATGCTTGACTGAACGGGCCGGAAAACTTGAAATGGAGTGGAGCTGAGCTATAGCAGCTCACCGCTGTGGAGCAGCTTGGCTGATTCAGCCAGTGCCATCAAACCAAGGTAGAAAAGACATGAGTCAGGTCGAAAACGCTAGGTACGGCGCAGCCTAGGGCAGATAGCGCCGGGCGTATATACCAAAGAGTAGCTCGGGTTGTTGCCCAAAAAACTATTCTATGGCATCGTCAGAAGGAATTATGCAGGTACCGTTTCCATTCGGTCACCTTTTATCGTGTCTACGCGCCCAAAATCAACGCCAAAGAGCCAGTAATTTTTTTTGGCGTTTCCACTGAAATAAGGTCTCACGCCGTCTGCTACGGCAGCTTACCCCTATTTATTCGTCCAGGTACTGGTGCACAAACTTGATGGCCATCGAGCCTTCACCAACGGCAGAAGCCACGCGGGCCATGGCTCCGGCTCGGCTGTCGCCGGCCGCGAAGACGCCGGGCACGCAGGTTTCGAGCAAGAACGGCTCCCGGTTGTGTTTCCAAGAACTAGCGTAACGTGGATCCGTCACTAGGTCGCGGCCCGTAAGCACGAAGCCTTTGCCGTCGCAAAGAACGGTATTGCACATCCACTCCGTGCTCGGCTTGGCCCCGATAAAAACGAACAGCGCCCGCGCCGGCCGTTTCTCCAGTTGTCCATTAGATTTCAGCACCACGGCCTCCAAATGATCTTGTCCGCACACTTCCGCCACCTCCGTGAAGGGCAGAATCTCGATGTTGGGCGTACCCGCAATCTGCTCAATCAGATAAGCCGACATAGAAGCCGCCAGGCTGGCCCCCCGAATGACGATGTATACCTGCCGGGCGTAGGTGGCCAGGTACATCGCCGCCTGCCCCGCCGAGTTGCCGCCGCCCACAATGTAAACGTCTTGCTCGTCGCAGGAGCGGGCCTCGGTGCGGGCGGCGCCGTAGTACACGCCGGCCCCGCTGAGTCGGTCCATGCCGGGCACATCGAGCGTACGGTAGCTCACGCCGGTGGTCAGCACTACGGCGCGGGTGCGCACGGTGCTACCATCACTGAGCGTCAGAACTTTGTAGCCATCCTGCACGCAGATATCTCGTACTTCCTGCGGGGCCAGAAACTCGGCGCCGAGCCGTACCGCCTGCGCCCAGGCCCGGTGCGCTAGCTCGGTGCCACTCAGGCCCGTGGGGAAGCCCAGGTAGTTTTCGATGCGTGACGAGGTACCGGCTTGGCCACCAGGGGTTTGGCGCTCAATAATGAGAGTCTTGAGTCCTTCGGAAGCTCCGTACACTGCTGCTGCCAGCCCCGACGGGCCCGCGCCAATCACCACTACATCGTACAGTTCCTGCGAGGCTTGCACCGTGAGGCCAATGCGCGTGGCAATATCAGTGGCGGAGGGCTTGGGCAGCGTGGTCCCGTCTTCGAGCACCACAACGGGCAGATCAGCGGAAGTCAAGCCTTTGGAGGCCAGTAAAGCCTGGGCTTCGGGGTTGGTTTCGAAATCGAGCCACTGGTAAGCCACCATGTAGCCGGCCAGAAAGTCCTTGAGCTCATGCGAAAGCGGCGACCATTGAAAACCAATGAGCCGCACACCCTTGAACCGGGGCCGGTAGCCAATCTTCCAGGCTTCGAGCAAGTCGTGGAGGGTGGGGTAAAGAAGTTGCTGGGGCGGGTCCCAGGGCTTCATTAGGTAGTGGTCGAGGCGGGCATTGTTGATGGCCCGGATAGCTGCTTCAGTGTCGGCGTAGGCCGTGAGCAGTACCCGCTTGGCATCGGGAAAAACGGTGCGAGCTTCCGTCAGTAGTTCCACGCCTTCCATGCCCGGCATCCGCTGGTCGGCCAGAATCAGGGCTACGGGTTCTTCGCGGGCTTGTAGCTCCCGCAGCGTCGTCAGGGCCTCTTCGCCCGACGAGGCGCGCAAGATGCGGTAGTCGCGTCGGAATTCGGTGCGTAGGTCCCGGTCAATGGCATTCAATACCTGCGGGTCATCATCGACGGCAAGGAGTATAGGTTTCTTTTCAGTAGCCATGTTGGAATGGGTGAAGGAGTAAATGGGCGGGGCGGTGAGGTAGTGGCGCGATAAAGGAGGAGCTTATTCGGCAGTCGTTGCACAAACTGCTTGCAAGTGTTTCCTCACGGCTCGCGCCCTTTAGTCCCCTGAACGCCCCACCGGCAGCCAGGCGCAAAATTCGGTGTGGCCGGGCTCGGAGCGCACTTCCAGCTTGCCGTTGTGCGCTTCCAAGGTGCGCAAAGCAATGTCGAGGCCCAGACCGGAGCCTTCGCCGGCGGGCTTGGTGGTGAAGAAAGGCTCCAGGATACGGGGCAGAATGTCGGGCGGAATGCCGGGGCCGTTGTCGATAATGAACACGCGCACAAACTCGCCGTCGAAGCGGGTGCGGAGCGTGATTTCGCCACCGGGCGGCAGGGCATCAATGGCGTTGTCGATGAGGTTGGTCCAGACTTGGTTGAGGCTGCTGACCTGTCCCCGGACTAGCGGCACGTTAGCTGCGTAGTCGCGTATGAGTTCGATGTTTTTCTCCCGTAGCGCGTAGCTGAGCATGTTCACGGTGCTATCGAGGCCGGTGTGGACATCGAGCGGGGCGTACTCGCCGCCGCGGTCCATGTGGGAGTAGGTTTTCACGTTGCCCACGAGCGTACTGATGCGGCCGCCTGCCTCTTGCACGTCTTTGATGAGCCGCAGCGTGGTGAGTTGCGCTTCCAGCCAAGCCAGGGCGGCCGGGCGGGCCGGAGCCGGCAAAGGAGCGGCGGCTTCGCTGAGCAGATCCACGGTCAAACCGGCATCGAGCAGCCCTCCCGCCAACTGGTAGGCATCGGGCACCTGCTGACTGTCCAGCCAGTCGGTTAGTTCATCTTCTCGGTCAGCGCGCGCCAAGCTGGAAAGTGGCGGGCCAGCTGGCGGCGGGTTGTTGGCCAGCTCCATCAGGCTATGCAAGTGCTCCGGTTCGGGGCAGTGTTGCAGCAGGTCACAGAGCAGATCGGGCGTGCTGGTTACGCGTTGCGTTAAAGCTTCGGCAGCGCGCACAATAGCGGCGGCGGGGTTGTTGAGCTCGTGCGCCAAGCCCGCCGAGAGTTTGCCTAAGGCCCGCAGCTTGTCGTCGCGCTCCTGGCTGCGGGCCTCGGAACGGGCCCGATCACTCATCACCCCGACCAAGCGCTGCACCAGCTCTGGGCTCACGCGCTCCAACTCCGGAAACCGGTCCCGGTGCAGCATGTACAGCACCGTATCGCCAACGGCGATACCGTAGCCGCCGATGATGCGCAGGCGCGAATAGGGCAACACGCCCGTAATCTGGCCCGCTTCGGCCCGGAAGCCTGGCTCCCGCTGCCCATTGCGCATAGCAAAGAACTGCATGCCGCCCGCTAGAATAGCCACCATAAATTCGGCGGGTGCGCCGGGCCGAAAAATTTCCTCACCGGGCGCATACGGAATCCGCTCCCCATTCGAGACGAGCCAATCGAGTACCTCGGCGGGTAGGTCGGCAAAAATGGGCACAATGGCCAAATCAGGATGAGAAAGCACGACGGACATAACGGGCAATGAACGGAGAATCATGAAGCAACCGGAAACGGGCCTTACAGTTCAAGCCCGAGCCACCAGCTTTCATCTAAACAGAGAAAGCACCCTCACAGAGGGTGCTTTCAGTAAGACGCGAAACCGCGCTGTTTGCTTTATCCGTGGCGCGAAAATTTGATTCGCGACGAGCGGCAGTTACTTCACTACTTTCACTTGTTGGCTGCCGACGCTCGTGAGCAGGCGGAGCGTATACACCCCAGCTGGCAAAGCGCCCGTAGCTAGTTTATGCTGCTGATTACCAGTTTGCAACGCCAGGACTTCGTGGCTCACTACGCGGCCCAGAGCATCGAGCAGTACGAGCGTGGCTGGGCCCGCCTTAGCGGGAGCCAGTTGTACGTTCAGCTCCTGGCCGAAAGGTACCGGATACGCTCCCACAAGTCCTAAATTGGCGTTGCGGCTGTTGTTGGTGGCAAGCACCGCATTGGTCCGCAGCCGAACATTTGTCAGGTATAAATTATTGCCGTTGTCGTTGAGGTTGGCAAAGCGTACCAAGATGCGCGACGGTCCGCCCGCGGTCAGCAACGAGGAAAGATTTATCGTTTCCTGGCGCCAGTGCGCGGGTTGGGTAGGAGCCCACTCCGCCACCTGGTAGGTTGGGATAGTAGCCAGCGCCATGCCCCGCTTGAGGTAGCCGGTAGGCTGAAACGTAGTCCCGCAGTCCGTACTCACATCCACCCGCAAGCCATCGGAATACGTGGTACTGTAGGCAGCGTGCGCTACCCAAAAAGTCAGGGCCAAGTTGCTCGCGCCCGGCGTAATAGAGCTTAGGTTGAGAGGAGGAGTAATAAGGTAGTCTTCGGCGCCGCGCTGGGAATCGTTGTAGTCGTCGGCCATCGGCAGGCGACGCAGCAGCGTATCGGGCCCCATCACGTTCTGTGGGCTCAAGTCCCAGGTGAAGTTGTTGCTCGGATTCTCCACGCGCCAGCCAGCGGGCGGGAAAGTGCCAGTAGTGAAATTCTGCACCAGCGGCAGCACCTGCCCAGTCGTGACAGTAATTAGCGCGTTTTCGGTGCGGGTAGTAGGGCCGTAGCTGTTGCTCGCTACCAGCGTCACGCTATACGTACCGGGGTTGGCAAACTGAAGCTGCGGGTTTTGCGAAGCTGCCGAAGTGCCTCCCACAAACGTCACGCCCGCACTAGGCGTGACGCTCCAGGTCCAGGTAGTTGGGAACGATTGGCTTTGGTCGGTGATGGTGACGGGCGTGCCAGTGCATGTCAGGGCGCGGCTAGGCGAGAAGGCAATCAGCGGCGGGCCAGGGCAGTTGTTGAGGCGAGCCGGCTGGTTGAGGGCGCGAGTCCGGCGGCTGCGCAGCTCATCCGTGGCCCGAATGGCCCGTACGCTGTACCACTGCTCGGCACCGGCACCGACGCCGTTGAGTATCAGGGAAGTATTCGTTACAGTAGTTACGGAGTCCATGTATTCGGCTCCCAGCTTATACACCACGTAGGCCGTGGCGGTGGTCAGCGTATCCCATTGCAGCTTCACGGAGTTGGTGCACACGTAGCCCAGGCGTAGGTTGCCGGGCAGCGGCGAAATGGTAAGCGGCGCCACTGATTGGCTGCTGGCCGCGCCCCGCGTCACGCGCACTTTCACGCGGCCCGAAGCCACGCCCGCCGGTACCGTCCAGTCGAAATAACGGGTAGTGGCGGCCACCGAGGCCGAAATAGGCAGCCACGTGGTGCTGTTGTCGGTGGTATAGTCGAGGGCAAAGGTCTCAGTGCCTTCGGGCGCATCCCAGCGGAGCACCTCCGTTTCGCCCGGCACGAATCCTTCTCCTCCTAGCGGGTAAGTCAACTCCACCCCGTTTTCGATGTAGCTGTATACCATATAGTAAGTCTGCGGGCCCTGCGGTACTGCCGCACCGCGCACCGTCACAGTATAGGAGCCGGCCCCGGGGTTATCGAGCGTTACCTGCTCCACGTTGTTGAGGGAGTCGAGGCCGCGGGTGGCGTTGGCGTTGAGTTGGGCCACGGTGGGCCGGTGGTCGAGCACCCAAGGATTATAGCTCGTGCCGCCGGGCGCGGCTACCTGCATGTTCAGGTTGTTGATGAGGTGGGTGCTGGCATTGACGGCGGCCTCGTAGTCGTGCCAGTACACCATCACGCGCAGCTGCTTTTTGCCCGAAGGAATGGTGAGCGTGTGCGTTTTGATTTGGCCCGTAGTCAGTGAGTCCTTCAGGTATGTACGCTGCTCCAGCACTCGTACGGCGCGCAGAGCATTCACGCGGCCGTAACCAAAGCGGAAGTCGGGTCCGGGGTTACCGAGGTCTTCGGCGGTGTTCATCAGCGCGGCCTTTAACAAGGCACTGGGGGCTTCCTGGTTGCTGTTGAGTTTCCGGTAGGCGTGCACCAGCTGGGCCGTCACGCCCGACACGCCGGGGCAGGCCATGCTCGTGCCCGTAAACACGGCGTACGTGTTTGGGTCAACGGTAGAAGTAACGCTGGTTCCTACGGCACACACGTCAGGTTTGATGCGGCCGTCCTTGGCCGGACCGCGGCTGCTAGAAGGAGCCAGTGCGTCGGTGTAAAGCACGTTGCCGACGGTCACCACGTTCTTGCCCATTTTGTGGCCGCCCGTAATATTGCCCCAGCCCGCGCCCGCGCCGTAGCCGTAGTCACTGGTGCCAGAGTTGCCCGATGAGAATACGTGCAGCAGATACGGGCGCTGCCGGGTTTGCTGGTCTACGGTGCGCGTGAAGTTGGTGTAGCCTGTATTGTTGCCGTCGCCGTAGCTGGAACTCGTAATGCGCACTCGACGCTGGTCGGCGTACGAGGCCGGCACGGTATTGATGTTGTTGGGATAGGAAAAATACTGATTGAAGGCGGCCGTCGCATTGCCCCGTACCCTCGGGTCGAGGTTGCCGGCTCCCATGATGATACCGGCCACGTGGTCGCCGTGGTTGCCAGCGCTAGGTCCGGCCGCACTCTGGTCGAAGCGGCCTTGGTAGTCGATGTGCGGCCCAATGCGGCCATCGTCGCCGTGGGCTACTACCACACCGCGCCCGTCGTAATGGCGGCCGGCACCATAGTCGGTGCTGATGGCGTTGGCGCGGTGGTCGGTGCGGCCCCGGAAGTTTTCGGGCTCCGCGGGTGGCGTGGCAGGTTCCACGGTGTTCACCCATGGCAGTGTCGCCAGCCGCTCAATATCGGCCGGGCGGCAGAGCACCCGCAACTGCTGCGGAAACATAGGCTTGCCGGCTTCCTGAAACTGCGTTTGGCGCAGGGCCTGGGCGGCCTGGTTGGGAGTTAGCGTAGCGTAATACTGCACATTTACCTCCACTAGTCCGCCGGCCCGCCGCATATGGTCGGGAATGATGTTGCGGGCCAAGTCGCCGGCCAGTTTCCAGGTAGGTGCTATGGGCTGCACGCTACGCAATCCCATGTTGACTAGGCGCTGGTGCGGTAGGGTGGCTGGTAAGGCGGCCGTCCACGCATTACGTGGTAAGTAGTCGAGCAGCTGAATGCCCGCTGCTGCCAAAGCCGCTTTTTGAGCCTCAGTCGGCAATTGCTCAAACTGCATTAGCCGGAACACCTGTCCCTGCCACGCGTCAGTGGGAGCAGTGGCGGGTTGCCGCAGCCAATCGGCAAAGTTGGCGGCGGGTGTCACGGGCCCAGCAGTTAGCTGGATGGCATAGCGGCCAGCTGGTTGCGCGGGCTGGGCCGAGCCCAGTAGCGGCGCAAATCCCAGCAGGGCTGCTAGCCCCACAGTAGAAAGGTGTTTCATGCGGAAAGCGGAGTAGGGGTTTTAATCAGATGAAGAAATGATGAAGTACAGCGGGAATATACAGGAATCGAAGCGGTTCAATACCAAGCGAAACCCGGCGGCCAGAATATCGCACGCTAGAATCGAAGCAGATCCGTGCCTAGATAAAAAACTCGACAGCAAAAGGTGTTGCTACAGCTCCCTCCTGCCGCTAGAACGGTCGAGCTTCGAAAGCAAACACTACTAGGAGCCAGCTGCCACTCCTCGTTTTTGGCTCCTCCCGCCAGTGCCGTTCGCGTAGCACATCTGCATTTCACCTGCCACTTTCTGCCGGTCGCCAAATTTTTCACTAGGGGCTGTTTTGGCCCTCTAATTTAGCATCATCAATCAACGGAATTGCTCACTTATTGCCGCTTAAAGCTCCCCACTAAAACAGAATTTCAGTTACCTATAACAAGCAGCTAGTAAGCTTAAAATTAAGGAAGGCGAGCGGTAGAAGGTGCTTATCGCCAGTTTATTACTATTGGTGTTCACAATTACTCACCCACCTTCTGCCTCCAGCGGAAGGTGGGTTATTATTTCTATCATGAGGAGGAAGATACCCTGAATTTGGAGTGGAAAGAATCCAGCTCTAGGCAGATAGCATTGCTATCTAAGCTAATAGAATTAGGCAGTAGAAAAAAGAGGCGTTAAGCGTTGTTTGGCTTGACGCAAAGCTGTTGGCCACCAAACTTTTTCTCTAGCCTCGACATTATAGCTATTCCTACTCAACTCCAAGAATGGCTAAGCTCAAGACTCTTTATTTCTGCCAAAACTGCGGTGCCCAGTCCGCCAAATGGATAGGCCGCTGCCCAAGCTGCGGCGAGTGGAACACCTACGTCGAAGAAGTTATTCAGAAAGACGAACCCACGGCCGCCACGGCCTGGAAGGCATCTACCGCCGTGGGCACCACCAAAGCGGCTCGGCCCCGCGTCATCAGCGAGATTCATTTTGAGGAAGAGGCCCGCTTCAATACCAACGATGGCGAGCTGAACCGGGTATTAGGCGGTGGCCTTGTACCCGGCTCCTTGGTTCTCATTGGCGGAGAGCCCGGCATCGGAAAAAGCACACTCATGTTGCAGATTGCCATGAGTCTGCGCCACATGAAGGTGCTTTACATTTCGGGCGAGGAGAGCGAGCAGCAAATCAAGATGCGCGCTGAACGCTTAGGCGAGCAGCATCCCAATTGCTACATCCTCACCGAAACCAATACCCAGCACATCTTCAAGCAGATAGATGCGCTCCAGCCTAACGTCGTCATCGTCGATTCTATCCAGACGCTGCATTCCGGCCTGGTAGAAGCTGGCGCGGGTTCCGTGAGCCAGGTGCGCGAGTGTACCACCGAGCTGCTCAAGTACGCCAAAGAAACCGGCGTGCCGGTGCTGCTCATCGGCCACATCACCAAAGATGGCTCCATCGCTGGTCCTAAGATTCTGGAACACATGGTCGATACGGTATTGCAGTTTGAGGGTGACCGTCATTTGAGCTACCGCATCCTGCGCACTACCAAAAACCGCTTCGGCAGCACTTCTGAATTGGGCATCTACGAGATGCAGGGCACTGGGCTGCGGCAAGTCAGCAATCCTTCCGAAATTTTGCTTTCCCAGCGTACCGAAAGTCTAAGTGGTATGGCCATTGGGGCCACGCTCGAAGGCAACCGGCCGCTGCTCGTGGAAGTTCAGGCCCTCGTGACGCCGGCCACCTACGGCACGCCCCAGCGCAGCTCCACCGGCTTCGATGCCAAACGCCTCAACATGTTGCTGGCGGTTCTCGAAAAACGGAGCGGCCTGCGCCTCGGTCAGCACGATGTGTTCCTTAATATCGCCGGCGGCCTGCGCTTAGACGACCCAGCCCTCGACCTTTCCGTGTGCGCGGCCGTTGTCAGCTCGCTCAACGATGTGCCCATTCGAGGCGAGGTTTGCCTGGCAGCGGAAGTGGGCTTGAGCGGTGAAATCCGGGCAGTAAGCCGGCTCGATCAGCGCCTCTCGGAAGCAGAGAAGCTCGGCTTTGCCGAGATGTACATATCGCAGTTCAATGCTCGCGGCTTAGACCTTTCGCGTTACGGAATTCGGGTGCAGCCAGTAGGGCGACTCGATGAAGTATTAGAAGGTTTATTTGGATAAATATTCTAAATAGCTCAAGCTTGCGCCGCTACGAAAAAAAGAAGACCTTTGGATGGGATTAACACTAAGCAATAGCCGTATCTTCGGCTAAGAAATTGACTTTTACCGCGAAATGTGTGATAAGGTGGTTTTGATGGCCTGTCATATGCTTGCGGAAAGATTTTGAGGCTATCCGTCTGAAATACTTGCCCTGATGCCGTACTCTATTCGCTTTCTTTCCGGGTGGTTGCTGACCGCTAGTCTTACAGCCTTATCTCTTAGCGCTCAGGCTCAGGCCACCGTGACGCTCACCGGTAAAGTAAGCGGTAAAGCCAACGACACCATTGCCGTAGCCGTGCGCGAGAACCCCCTCGACGCCAAAGAGAACATCACCTATGCTCGCCTCGACGGCAAAGGCGAGTTTAGAATGGCCCTTAAGCTAGACAGCCCCGCCCGGGCCGACCTAGTATACGGCGACGACGTGGTGGATCTGTTCTTGGAGCCCGGTGACGCTTTGGACATCCGTTTCCGAAGCGGCAACATGCCCGGCACAGTGCGCTACAAAGGCAAGGGTGCCGAAGCCAACGCCTACTTGTCGGATCTGGACGAGCATTTCATTGAAAACGATGGTTTTCAAGTGCTGCCCGACAACATTATGTTGTATGAGCCCGGCTACCTGTCGTTCCTGGATTATCGGCGCAAGGAGGAAAAGAAGTTTCTGGCTCACGCCATCGAAGACAACAAGTTCAGCGAAGCCTTCAAACGCTACGCCCAAGCGGAAATCGACTACAGCTACGCCAACGACCGACTGACCTTCCAAGATCTGCGCGAGCAAGTGGTCGCCACCGAAGGCCGCCTCAAAATGTCGGACTCCTACTACGATTTCATCAAGGATAAGGCGCTGATCAATAATGAGAAGGCGGTGCAGAGCGAGATGTACCAGGAGTTCCTGCTCAACTACGTGCACCACATAGCTACTACCAGTGGCAAGCCCCGCACCGACCCAGAGTTCTACCAGGTTTGCTACGAGACAGCGAAAAAGCAACTCAGCGATGCCGTGCGGCTCATCATTATGGGACGCGTGCTACAGGAGTCGTTCCGGTTTGGCCACGTGAAGAAGTCGGCCGCCATGCTCGCCGACTATCGCACCCTGGATACCAAAAACCGGTATGTGCCAGTGTTGCAGCAAGATTTCGAAACGCATAAAGCATTTGCCATCGGCTCGCCCGCGCCAGACTTCCGACTGGTTTCGTCTAATGGCGACACGGTAACGTTGCAGAGCTTCCGGGGCAAGTTGGTTTATATCAACTTCTGGCGCACTACCAGCGGCCTGAGCCTACGTGACTTGCCGTACGCCGCCGATCTGGCCAAGAAATTTGAGGGAAAGAATATTGTCTTCGTCAATATTGCTCTCGATGAAAATGAAGGTGCTTGGAAACAGCTGGTAGTGAGTAAAAAGCTGCCAGGCGTGCACGTACGAGCCACGGGCGGCATGCGGGCACCCATCATTCGCTCCTACGCTCTACAAGATGTACCCGCCTATTTCCTGTTGGCCGAAGATGGTACTTTCCTCAATACCAAGCCCAAGCGCCTGAGTAGCCGTGCCGCCGTAGACGAAATCAAGGAATCCTTCGGCAAGGCTAGCACCTACAGCAGCAATGTCCCCACCAATACAAGCAAGTAGCTGCAATCTTTCTTACGGAAAAGACAAGGGCCTCTCGGTAATTCGAGAGGCCCTTGTCTTTTCGCAGGAGGCAAATTATCAAGCCCTTAATGCACGACGCTTAGCCGCTGCACTTTGCTGCCAGCAGCGGAATGCGCCTGCACTAGATATATACCACTAACCAACTCGGCCGTGGATATGAGAAGCTTATGAGGGCCAGCGGTGAGCAGACGAGACGGTAAGGCTTGCACCAAGCGGCCCTGCAAGTCGCGCACTTCGATGCGCATCACTTGGGCGCTTTCCAGATTTAATGCGAGTTCAGCGCTGCCGATAGTAGGGTTAGGGAAAAGACCGAAGCTAAACTTCGTGGCTAGTGGTGTGGTGGTAGGTAAGACGGTGCCGTTGGGCAAGCGGCGGAAGCGACGAAAGAACTCCCAAAACTCGTCGGTGGCGGAGGCGTGCCACTGGTGGGAGTTGCCCACTACGTTCATCACCACCACTTCGGCGTTGGCTGCGCAGGCTGGGTACCGCTCCCGCACAATATCGTCGCCGTTGCGTTGCAGATTATCGACTACTGGAGTTGTTTGGCACTGGTTGAAGCGCGACCAGAAGTACGGTACTGCCGGGTCGGTGATGGCGCGGTCGGTGAGGCTGCTTTCGCGGGTGCCGCGGTAGAACATAATGGGAATCTTCTGACTGGGCACGCAATTGATGCTAGCTTCGGCCGAAGGCGGCGAGGTGCCGGGAATGGGGCTACCATTGCAGCCGCCGTGGTCACAGAGCCCGTCGTTGCCGTATTTCCAGGAGCCGGACAGCGGGCCAAGCGCAGCGAAGCGCTGGGTGAAGTCGCAGCCCAGGCGGTAAGTCATCCAGGCGCCATTGGAGAAGCCCGACAGGTAGAGGCGAGTGGTATCGACGGCATACTGCCGAATGACTTGGTTGAGTACGGCGTTTAGAAAACCAACGTCGTCGACGTTGGAGCCGGTACTAGGTTCGTAAGCATTCCACGACAAGCTGGTACTGCTGCCGATCTGGCTGGTACCGTTGGGATAGACGCTAATAAAGCCTTCGGTATTGCCTTTCACTTGCCATTTAGCTGATGCCGCGTGGTTGGTGGCATTACTCAGGCCCGGGTGCAGCGCCAGCACCACCGGAATTTTCACGCTAGGAGAATAGCTACTAGGTGTGTACACAAGATAAGTGCGAGTACGGCCCTGCCACTGCATCGTGACGGTGGTCTGCGCCAAAGTAAGACTAGGCAGACCGAAGACTGACAGAAAAAAGAAGAATAGACGAGGGAAAACCATAAGCTGAAAAAAGAGTGTGCCCACCGTAGACTCTCTCAAGCTCAACTGGTTTAACTGTCTCGAAAGCAGGTTCCGCGAGTGAAGAAAAGGGTTGGTCGTTAAGTCTGGTATTCTGCTTAGAATAAGCTGCACCTTGCGTTAGAAAGTTTGGGGGAAGCTATTCCTACTCGCTGAAAAGAAGCCTGCCGAAAAGGAGTACTGCAACAATCCAGCGGTATGGCTATTGCCGTACTTACCAAAAGGTTAGCATAGCCAGAACAACCTATATAGGTATTAGTACAGGTTTTAGCTCCACACGAACTGAACATAAAGGCAAAGCTGGACTCATGCAATATCTTTATGTATTTCTAAGCCGCTCCTCTACCTCGCACACCTGTTTCAACTCATTTACCATCTAGTTTTCCTGCATGACAAACACCTACTTTTCAGTAGTTCTTTCATCCTTACTTCTAAGTAGCCTCAACGGGCTCGCGCAAACTGATGGTAGCGTATCCGGGGTGGTAAGAACTGACGCCGGCGACCCTTTGGTAGGGGCAACAGTGTTTCTAAAAGGCACTTACGTAGGTGCTACTACCAACAGCGAAGGACAGTTTGTGCTCGCGGTAGACCCCTCAAAAACCCCAGTGGTACTTGTTGTTTCTTATCAAGGGTTTGAAAACCAGGAAGCAACGTTAGAAGGGAGCGAGAACAACCTTAACTTTATCTTAGCCCCGGCCCTCACGCCTATCAATCAACGAGTTGTGGCCGTGTCGCGCGTAGAGGAAAGCTTGCTGCAAGCTCCCGTAACGGTGGAAAAAATAACCACCGAGCAGATACAGCGCCTTTCTACTCCAGATCTGTTGCAAGGGCTCAGCCAGTTTAAGGGCATCGATGTGAATTCGGCGGGGGCACTGACCAGCAGCATTAGCACCCGCGGCTTCAACTCGCCCACCTCGGAGCGCCTGATCCAGCTTACCGACTATTTCGACACGCAGTCGCCGAGCTTGAGTACCAACATTGGTAATTTGGGCGGGCTGCCGGAGATAGATGTGGAAAGCATAGAAGTGCTCCAGGGGCCAGCGTCGGCTCTCTACGGCGCCAACGCCTTCAACGGCGTGCTGCTACTCAACTCCAAAGACGCTTTCACCCAGCAAGGCCTGAGCATACGGCTACGCGGTGGGCAGCGCAACCTGTTTGATGGACAGCTGCGCTATGCGCAAAAACTTACTGACCGGGCAGCTTTCAAAATAGTGGGCAGCTATGTGCGGGTACGGGAGTTCCTGCCGAACAACGTAGAGCCTACAAGTGCCTTCATCAACCCGGTGAATAACCCAGCAGACTCTCCGCTGGGCTACGAAGCCGTGAACCGCTACGGCGCGGTGTTCAACACCTACACTCCGTTCCAGAACCGGCCGGGCTTTATGGTGAATCCGGAGTTGTACAGCACTACGGTGTACATGCCTGGCTTCTCGGAAGAAGCGCTGATTGGCAACGACGACCAGGCGCATTCCTACCGGATTCAGCCGTCCTTATCGTACTTGGTCAGCAACAGCATAAAGGCTACGGTATCGGCCAGCATAACGCAAAGCACTACAAGCTACCAAAGCTCCAGCCGCTACCGGCTGCGCGATTTCGGTCTCAACCAATACCGTGGTGAACTTAAAGGGGCGAATTGGTTTGTGCGGGCGTCTTCAACCAAGGATTCGGGCGGGAAATCGTACAACCTGAACTTTCTCGGAACATTCATGCAAAACTCGCCCGTCGCGGATGGCAGCCAGCTAAGCTACCGGAATCTGTACGCGGGCGTGTACAACCAAGTCTATACCGAAGCGCGTAACAATGGTGCGCCGCCTGCGGCAGCTTTAGCCGCGGCCAAGGCCGCTGCCGATGCTACGCAGCTTACGCCCGGCGACCCGCGCTTCCAGGAATTGCGCAACCAAATTATCAACGATGCCACGCCGGGCCGTGGCGCGCGCCTCAACCCTAGTTCGATTTTGAACGATGTGAACGGGCAATATAACTTCCGGTTTGGGCAAAACACCGATCTGGTGGCTGGGGCGGCATACCGCGAGTTCCGCCTGGGCTCGAACGGCAACCTGTTCTCGGACCGCGACGACCGCCTGCGCAACTACGAGTACGGTACCTACGCCGAACTGGTGCAGCGGCTGCTGAACGAGCGCCTGAAGCTGGCCGTAGCCGGCCGGGTAGACGACTTCCGCAACTTTGATCCGGCCTTCTCGCCCCGCGCCTCCGCCGTGTATTCAGCCGGCGACAAGAAGCAACACAACTTCCGCGCCTCCTACGGCCGCGCGTTCCGCTCGCCCACGCAGTCGGACCAGTACATTCAGCTGGATTTGAGCAACGTATTGCTGCTGGGTAATGCCGGTAATGGGTTTGAAGGATTCTCCGCATCGTTTGGTGGACCAAATGGCGCTCCGGTGCTGCTGCCCTATAAAGCGCAGCCCCTAGACCTAGAGCGCGTAAGTACCTACGAAGTGGGTTATAAGGGCGCCATTCAGAACAAGTTGTTCGTGGACCTGACCTATTTCCGCAGCTACTACAACAACTTCATTGGGGCGCGCCGCTTCATTGGCAACGTCGATGGCTCGCAACCGAGCGAAGCGGAGCTGAATGCTGGCCTGGCGCGCCAGTTCCAAGATGCCAGCCTGCGTACGCGCATCATTCAAGTACAAACCAACGCCGAACAGGAAGTACGTACTCAAGGCGCAACCGTTAGCCTGTCGTACGCGGTGGCCCGCCCTCTTAATCTGACGGGCAACTATTCGCTCAACCTCCTGGACCGCGACAATCTGCCCGAGGGTTTCCAGACCTTCTACAACACGCCTAAGCACAAGATTAACGTTGGTGCCAACGGGACTTTTTTGCGCAAATGGACCTACGCCGCAAACTACCGCTGGGCTCAAGGACACTTCTACGAAACTCCGTTTGCCGCTGGTCAACTGTCTGATTACAGCGCACTTGACGCTAATGTGGGCTACACCATCACCAAATTTGGCGCTACCGTACAAGCTGGCGGCTCCAATTTGTTGAACTCGAATAACACGCAAGTGTATGGTGGCCCCAACATCAGCCGGATTGCCTACGTAGGGCTGTTGGTCGACATCAGATAGACGAGCTGAGAGCGACGTGAAGCAAGTTCCCATTCGGTCTTACCAGTGAGCTGCCCTTGGGTGCTGGCCTGGTGAGGGCGGCATCAGAAGAACCATCATGAGTAAGTTTAAGGCATGTATTGTATTGCTGTTGTTGCTGTTAGCTCATCTGAGCCAGGGTCAGTCGTTGTCCTTGGGGCAGCTGCTGGCCCTCAGCGCATCGTCAGGGGGGAAGGACGCGCCGGAAGTGGTGCAGAACCTACCCGCCGATAAGTGGACGTACCGGGGATTTTGGCAAAACACCAGCGAGGTGTATTGGACGTTTATGGACGAAGACGAAACCACGGACCCAGCGGCGGAGTCTTTGGCTTACTTGGGTCTGCGCCCCAATCAAGCCTTCACCGATGTAGTGTACAAAACCGTTACGCCCTCGGCGGTAGGAGCCTTGCGCGGTGAACTGCGCCGGCGCAAACTGGTGCCCGGAGTCGTGAACTGCATTGAGTGCGAAGGGGTCCGCTATTCTACTCCCGAGTTTCAAGTGAGCATTTACAGCAAAAAGAAGGGCGATTATCCGTTTGTAGTGGTAGTGCGCCGCTTGCTGCCCGCGCCGTCTAAAAGCGGCCTCGAAGCCAAAGTATCTTCGAAAGGAGAAGCCTCGATGGGCAAGGTTTCGCCCTAAACGCGTACCGAACAGCTCAGTTGACTTTATAAACAGCGCCGATCCAGAACAGGGTCGGCGCTGTTTGTTTGAGGGAAGCGGCGCGTTGGTTCGCGCGTCATTCCCGACCTTTACCCATCTCATGGCCTCTCTGCTAACTGACTCGCTCAACTTCTTATCGAAAGCCACGCCGCGCCGAGTTTGGAACGGGGCGCAGGTGGTGGGCGGCTACGCGCTGAGCAAGCTGACTGGGAAAGCCCGGCATTGGGGCCTGCCGGTGGCGCTGTCTTTCGAGCCGACGACGAGCTGCAACCTGCGCTGCCCGGAGTGCCCCAGCGGCCTGCGCTCCTTCACGCGGCCCACCGGCATGCTGCCCGACGACCTATTTCGGAAGACCATAGATGAGGTAGCGTCGCGGCTGTGGTACCTGATTTTCTACTTCCAGGGGGAGCCGTATCTGCACCCTAACTTCCTGGATTTGGTGAAGTATGCCGCCGACAAAGGTATCTACACGGCCACCAGCACCAACGCCCACTACCTCAACGACCACAACGCCCGGCGCACTGTGGAAAGTGGGCTAGACCGGCTCATCATTTCGCTCGATGGCACCACCCAGGAAGTGTACCAGCAGTACCGCGTAGGCGGCAAGCTCGACAAAGTACTGGAGGGTACCCGCAACCTGATTCGGTGGCGCGAGGAACTGAAGTCGCAGACGCCGCGGGTGGTGTTTCAGTTTCTGGTGGTGCGGCCCAACGAGCACCAGTTGGAAGAAGCCAAGCAGCTAGCCAAAGAGCTGGGGGTGGATGATGTGTGGTTCAAAACGGCCCAGATCTACGACTACCACAACGGCTCCCCGCTCATCCCCACCATCGACTACTACTCACGCTACGAGAACACCGGCAACGGCACCTGGCAGATCAAGAATCGGTTGCTCAACCATTGCTGGAAGATGTGGCACAGCTGCGTTATCACCTGGGATGGCCTGGTGGTGCCCTGCTGCTTCGACAAAGACGCCGAATACCGCCTCGGCGACCTGCAAACCCAGACGTTCCGGCAGCTCTGGCACGGCCAAAAGTACCAGCAGTTCCGGGCGTCTCTGCTCAAGGGTCGCGACCAAATAGAAATGTGCCGCAACTGCACCCAAGGCACCAAAGTGTGGGGCTGATAGCCACGCGCCAATGCTGAAGGTAGCAGCGGAGCCAAGGGTAAGTAAGGCGCTGTTGGTGCTACCAAGCTGGCTCGCTGCTCGTATGTAGACCCTATGTTTGGACTAACCGACTTTCAACGAGCCTTCAACTTACTCTCGCAGAAGCTGGCGCGCTGGATGCAGCAGTTCATTCTGCTGCTGCCCAACCTGCTCATTGCGGTGGTTATTCTGACCGCCACGTTTTTCGCGGCGCGGCTGGTTCGTAAGCTCATCGACCGGTTTCTGCCCCGCGTATCGCACAGCGCCACGCTCAACAATCTGGTGTCCACCATTGCCTATGTGGCGGTGCTGCTGCTAGGCACTTTTTTCGTACTGGAAGTACTCAGCCTCGAAAAAACCGTGACCTCGCTGCTGGCGGGCGTCGGGATAATTGGGCTGGCCCTGGGTTTCGCGTTTCAGGACATTGCGGCCAACTTCATCAGCGGCATCATCATCGCCATTCAGCGGCCTTTCACCGTCGGAGACGTTATTCAGACCGACAGCTATTTCGGCACCATCGAGGCTATCAATCTGCGCACCCTCGATCTGCGGCAGGTGACCGGCGAGCTGGTGCGGGTGCCCAACCGCAAGGTGTTCGAAAACGCTATCATCAACTTTACGGTCAGCACGCAGCGCCGGGTTGATCTGGACTGCGGCGTGGCCTACGATTCCGACTTGGACCAAGTACGTAACGTGGTGCTCGAGGCCATGCGGGACTTCCCCCATATCGTTCCCGACCGTCCGGTGGAGGTGATGTTCACCGGCTTCGGCGACAGCGCCATCACTTTCTCCCTCCGTTTCTGGATTGCCTACCACCGGCAAGTAGATTACGTGGGCGCCAAAAGCGAATCCATCATGCGCATCAAGCGCGCCTTCGATCAAGTTGGCATCGTAATTCCCTTCCCAATTCGCACGCTGGATATTCCAGCCGGCACCCTCGAACGGCTTACAGCCGGAGCAGGGGCAGCCGGCGACACCCCACACTCCCGCGGGCAATAGCTACGCTTACTCCGTCCACGGATACAGGTCTGGGGGCGTGTGCTCGTCGGGCTGGGTGTGCAGCGGGTGCAAGGCTTGAGTCTGGTCCATGAACAGGAAGGCGTCGTAACGTTCGGGCACGATGGAAGGCACGTAGTTGCCGAACCGCTCGAACTCGGGCCGGTATACCACCCCGATGGCTCGGTGGCCGATGGGTTGCTGCAAGACCGGCTGCTCCCGTAACTCAGCAGAGAGAAGCAGCGCGTTTTCGCCGTTTAGCTGCTGATGAAGCTGGTGTTCCCAAGAGCCGCGGGTGGCGGGCGGCACGGTCATTTTTTCGGGTGTGGCGCCCCATTTCTTGCCCGCAATAACGGAGCCCTGGTACGAGCCGAAACCTGCTGCAAACACGTTTTCGCGGCCGTAGGCTTCGCGCGCGAGCTGGCCCACGTTCACCATGTCTTCGCGGCGCATGTCGGTGTAGCGCGCGTCGCCGATGTGGGTGTTGTGCTCCCAGATGATGGCCTTGCTCTCGGGGCCGTGCAGGTCGAGCAGACGAGTGAGGGTGTCCATCATGTGATGGTCGCGCACGTTCCAGGAGGCGGAGCCGCCGCGCAGCATGGCGCGGTAGTAACGCTCGGCATTCACGGTCACCAGCGCGTTTTGCTCGGCGTTGAACTGCTGCTCCCGCGCCGGCAGTCCGTCGGGGTGCTGGTTGGCCACCTGCCGGCGCAAGGCCAGGAGCATGTCGTTCACTTCGTCCTGGCAATCATCGGAGACGAAGGCAATGGCCTGGGCGTATTCCTGCGGGTCGTCGCCGTAGGGCTCGAAGCAGCGGAAGGCTTTCTGCGCCGCCTGCACAGCTCCATCGCCTTGCTTTTCCACGTAGCGCAAAATCTCCTGCAACGAGTTCCAAAGGCTGTACACGTCCAGGCCGTAGAAACCCACGCGCTGCTCCGCGGGCCGCTGACGGTTGTGGCGGTGCAGCCAATCGACTAGCGCCGCTACTTCCCAATTGCCCCACATCCAGGTGGGCCAGCGGCTGAAGGTGCTCAACAGGCGCGCCGCACTGCCGTAGGTAACCTCGTCTTTCTTGATGGCGGCATTCACCTCGAAGCAGTCGGGCCAGTCGCCTTCCACCGCAATAAACTGGAAGCCTTTCTCCTGAATGAGCCGGCGGGAGAGAGCCGAACGCCAGGTGTAGTATTCGGACGTGCCGTGCGAGGCTTCGCCCAGCAGCACGATACGCGCGTCGCCGATGGCTTGCAGCAGTGGGTCGAGGTCGGAGGAGGATTGTAGCGGGTGGGTGGGCAAGTTGATTTTCATAGTTGAGATAGAGCGGGGCGGAAACACAAAAGTGCGCCCCGAGCTGATCGGGGCGCACTCCAAGGCGTGAGAGAGGTAGCCTACTTGTGGTTTTTGCTGAGGTTTTTGCCGAGGTCTTCTACTTGCTTGAGGAATTCGAGGGCGTCAGAATCGCCGTAGGTGCCGTAGGCCGAGGAGATGGTGCCGCGCACGCCGTCGGTGGTTTCGAGAGCGTAGAGGATGGACATGTCGTCGGGGTTGCTTTCACCCTCGAAGCGGTAAAAGTCCACAATGGTTACTTCGTTGGGGCCGTAGCTTTTGTTCCGGTCGTTCCCGATGGTATGCAAGCGGCCGTCCGTAACGCGGAAGTCCTCGGTGAAGCCGTCCTTGGACAGCTTGCGTTCCACATTGACCAGGGAGCGTTCTTCTTCTTTGTCTTGCATGATAGTAGGGTTCGGTTGGAAAGACAGACGGATTAAAGACGCGTTAAAACAACGCCCCCGTGCCGGCTATACGCAGCCAACACGGGGGCGGGTTGCCCAAAGTTGAGAAAGCCAACCTCAGCTATTTGGTCTCGTTGCGGACAGCGGCCAACTCAATCGTACGCTGGAGCCGGTCCACGTCGATGGCAGAGCAGGCGCCACCGCAGCCTTTCGCGCAGCCGGCCTGAGTTTTGTCGAAGAAAGCCCGCCAGAATAGCCGCCCGACGTAGAACGCCGCGCCCACGAACAGCAGGATGATGATGAGAGTCTGTAGCCACATAACAGGCACAAAACTACGGCAATGGCAGAAAAGTTTGGCGGCCGACGCCCTTTGAGAGTTCGACTCAGAAAGGTTGGTTCAGCTGAACTACTGCCAGAAGTCCCGAATGAGGCTCTGCATTTCCTGGTGTACGTGGCCGTTGCTGGCTACCACCTCGCGCCCGAACAGCGGGTCGCCATCTTCCAGAAACTGCGTGATGTGGCCGCCGGCTTCTTTCACTAGCAGCAGCCCAGCCGCCACGTCGTAGGAGTTGAGGTTGAACTCGAAGTAGCCCTCGAAGCGGCCAGCCGCCACGTACGCCAAGTCCACGGCAGCGGAGCCGAGGCGGCGCACGCCGTGCGTGCCCCGCATGAACGAGGCCAGCACCTGCAGATAATTGTCCATCGACTCAAACGTGGAGTACGGAAAGCCGGTGGCAATGAGGGAGCCGTTGAGCACAGTGATGTCGGACACGCGGATGGACTTTTCGTTGCAGAAGGCGCCGGCTCCTTTCGCGGCCCGGAAACACTCGTCGCGCACCACTTCGTACACCACGCCCGCCACTAGTTCCGCGCCCTGAATGAGGCCCACGCTAACCGAGTACACCGGCAAGCCATGCACGAAATTGGTGGTGCCATCAAGCGGGTCGATAATCCAGTTGAACTCCTCGGCCCGCTCCGCGCCTTCGGTACCTTCTTCCGTAATGAAGCCGGCCTGGGGCAGTATGTTGCGCAGCCCATCTACGAGCAGCTTCTCCGTTTCCTTGTCCACGTACGATACGAGGTCGTGGACGCCCTTGCTTTCGACTTGGCTGCGGTTGAAGGTAGCGGCCTCCTGACGGATGAACTGCCCGGCTTGGCGGCATACTTCGGCGAGTTCGAGGCTGAGTTGAGTGAAGTCCTGCGGCATGGAGTAGAGGCGGCTTGCTGCCGCCCATGAAGGATGAAGAAAACGTAGTTCACGCGGAGCCATTCGGGCTATTAACCCACGGCGGCGCGGTTACAGTCAGAAGATTAGGCTGTTTATACGGGGCCAGATGGCTGCGGGCGGCTTCTGCCACGCGTCACTCCTCGCGCTACCGTCAGTATCAGCAGTAACACGGCCAGCACCTGCGCCGTGGGGCCGATTAGCTCGCCGTGGCGCACGTAGAAAGTTAGCTCCTCGTTGAGGTACACGGTGTAGCGGCGCGCGTATTGCTGCCACCAGCCGGTGCGCGTCCGGATGTTGCCTTTCTGGTCGATGAAGCCCGAGATGCCGGTGTTGGCGGAGCGGGCAATGTCGCGGCGGGTTTCGATGGCGCGGAGCGTAGCGTACTGCAAATGCTGCTTGTAGCCGGGCGAGTCGCTCCACCACCCATCGTTGGTAATAATGCCGATGAGCGTAGCGCCGTTGCGGATGTATTCGCCCACGAAGTCGCCGTACACCGACTCGTAGCAGATAACCGGCGCCACCCGCAGCGCCGAATCGGGGCCGGCCATGCGAAATACGGTGCGGGTTTCCTGGCTGCCGTAAGAACCCACCGTGCCGCCCAGGTCGATGTTGTTGACGAGTTTCGCCAGCGCCACCGGCACTTTTTCCACGCCCGGCACCAGCCGCGACTTATGGTAAAACGTGATTTTACCGGTCGGCCCCGGAAAATGCGCGGCCGTATTGAACACGTCGTAGTAGCCCAGGTCGTCGCGGAAGCGGGCGGTGGGGGTGGCGGCTCCCTCCGATGGGTAGCTCACGATTGTCGTTATGCCCGTAATCAGTTCCAAGCCAGGGTGCTGAGACAGGAAGCCCCGTATGCGCTGGGCTTTGAGGCTGGTATCGAACGACTGTTCCCAGGCTGTTTCCTCCAACGCCGTTTCCGGCCACATCACGAGGCGCGTCTGGGGCGTGAGCTGCCGCTCCGTGAGGGTGATGAGGCGGCTCAGCTGCTCGTCGTGCGGAATAAAGTGGGCCGTACCCGGAAACTTCTCCTCGAACGGGTCCACGTTGGGCTGCACCACCACCACCTCCGCCGTTTTTCCCTTCTCCTGGTAGTTCTCCCCAATAAAATACGACAGGCCGATAGGAAACAACAAGGCAATGAAGAGTGAGGACTGAGGAATGAGAGATGGAGAAGTGCGAATTGGAACAGAATAGCCCGAAGTCGAACCATTCTTCATTCTTAATCCTTCATTCCTCATTACTTTAAACGCTAGAATATTCACGAGCCACATCCAGGCGGAGCCGCCCAGGAAGCCGGTGTACTCGTACCATTGCACCCAGGCGTTGGCTTGGGCGAAACCGTTGCCAAGGGTGAGCCAGGGCCAGGTCAGGTCCCAATGCAGATGCAGATGCTCGAAGGCAATCCAGTAGATGGGCAGGGATATGTAGCCGAGCGTGGGGCCGGCGAGGCGCTTGGTGTGGTAGAAGGCCATAGTAGGCAGGCACATCAGCAGCGCGTTCAGGACCACCGCCGTAATGCCGCCGCCCAGTGTGCTGTAGCTCACCCACCACGTGGTGAAGGCGTTCCAGAGCAGCAGCAGCAGATAGGTGTAGCGAAATACTTTCCAGCCGCTGGCGCCGTGCTGCGTGAGCAGCTGCTCCATGCGCAGATACGGCACCCAGCCCACCAGCAGCGCCAGCGCAAAAGCCGCCGGATGCACCGGCCAGCCCAACCACAGCAGCCCGGCGCTCAGCAACGCCAGTAGCGCCGGTTGCCAGCCCGGTAGGGTAGCAGGAGTGAGGGACGCCGGGGCGGCCGTCGGAGAAACAGGTTTAGTCAGCACGACGCTCTTCTTTTTGACCTTGAACTACTAGCACAATCTCACCTTTGATGGACGGGCGCGCCGCGAAATTGGCGGCCAGCTCCGCCAGCGGGGCCGTTACGGTTTCCTCGAACAGCTTGGTCAGCTCCCGGCTCACGGACGCTGGGCGGTCGGGGCCCAGCACTTCGGCCAGTTGCTCCAGCGTCTTCACAATCCGGTGCGGCGACTCGTAGAAAATCATGGTGCGGTGCTCCTGAGCCAACTCCCGCAGGCGGGTCTGGCGGCCTTTCTTCACCGGCAGAAACCCCTCAAACGTGAACCGCTCCGCCCCAAACCCCGATTTCAGCAGCGCCGGCACCAGAGCCGTGGCACCGGGCAGGCACTCCACCTTCAAGCCGTTGGCGAGGCACTCCCGCACCAACAAAAAGCCCGGGTCCGAAATTCCAGGCGTACCCGCATCCGACACCAGGGCCATACGCTCCCCTTTTTGCAGCCGCTCCAGCAGCCGGGCCACGGTTTGGTGCTCGTTGTGGAGATGGTAGCTGAGCATGGGCTTTTTCAACCCCAGATGCTGGAGCAGGCGGCCACTGGTGCGGGTGTCTTCGGCCAGCACCGTATCCACCTCGCCTAGCACCCGAATGGCACGCAGCGTAATGTCTTCCAGGTTGCCGATGGGCGTGGGCACGAGGTAAAGCAGCGTCGGGGTGGTTTCTGACATGGGCGCAAAGGTAGTGTAGCCTAGGCTTTGGCCTGTGCCGGATCGCGCCCGCAGAAGCAAACGACTGCGAGCCGTAGCGCGAAGCTCCAGCTTCGCGCCTCGTTGCTGATGTTGAACGACGAACGTTGCTCTGGTGCGGAGACAATCGTTCAACGATACGCGAAGCTGGAGCTTCGCGCTACGGCCCAACTGGCGCGGAATAGGTTTCCACGCTGCGGGCTACAGTACCGTTGCGCCGTGTCGCGTGGCCAGCGCCTCAATTCGTTCGGCTAGTTTATGGTCGCGCTTGGTTACGGTGTTGCCGGCGTCGTGGGAGCGGAGGCGAAATTCCACCGTGTTGTACTCGTTGGCCCACCACGGATGATGGTCCTGCGCTTCGGCGGCTTCGGCAACATCAGTCATGAAGGCGAAGGCCGTTTTGAAGTCGGGGAAACGGTAGCGGCGGATGAGGGCATTGTCGTGTTCAGTCCACATAAGGGCGTTTTTTGTTGTTCGTCGTTCGTTTTTCGTCAGATGTTCAGCAGGTGGCTATCTGACCTGACGGCTTACACTGCGCATAAGGACCATCTGGTTTTTAGCCCGCAGAAGTCGCAGAAGCTGGCGCAGAAGACGCAGAAGCAGACGACGCCCAAGCACCAAGCACTAGCCACCAAGCACTAACACACTACGCACTTCCATCAACGCGAAGCCGAGTAGGTTGAGGCCGCGCCACTCGGCGGGGTTGGTGGCGCGGGGGCTATCCTGGGCCAGTCCGATGCCCCAGATGGTGTCTACGGGGCTGGCTTCGACGAGGACGCGGGAGCCGCTTTGCAGCAGGAAGTCGCGCATGGCTGGGTGCTGGCGGAACTTGGCTTCGTTGCCGCGCACCACGATGTCGAAACGCGCGGCGTTCCACTGCGCCTCATCGAAGTTTTTCACGCGGCGGCCGAGCTTCTTGGCCTCGTTGGGGTGAGCGGCTTGGAGGATGGCCGCGCGGGTGGCTTCGTCGTGGAAGAGGCGGGCCTTTTCGGCCATCATGTAGTGCTCGGCCGTGGCGTAGGTGTCGCCATCGAGGGTGAAAGCGGCCGGGTACCACTGACTGAAGCACTCCTTGCCCACGGGCTCGTTGGGCCGGACGGTATGGCCCCAGAACAGCAGATACTGCAGCGGCTCATCGGCCTGGACGTGTTGGAGCAGGGTTTCGACGGAGCGGATAGGCGGGAGCATAGCAGGGAAAGGAATTGAGGTGGATTGAAGAACGAGATGCGGCGGCTAACCTAAACCCAAATCCGCGAACCACAGTACACAGTACTAAGTAATCTTCCCACTCACCACCTTGTGTTCCTATGGCCATCGACCCCAAAGACCGTCCCGTACGTGTTATCAACGACGATACCACCAACGAAGAGTTTGAAGCCGGCCACATCGTGCCGGGCGCCGACCCACCCAAGAACGAAGAAGCCCGTGGCGGCTTCGGCGACCGGATGGGCGGGCCGCAAGGCTACGGCACCGATAGCTCCACGGGAATTACGGCCGTGTCCGTCAATGAAAATGCCGACAACAACAACCGCGTGGGCCAGGAGACTTTCCTCAGCAATGAAGAAGGCCGCCAAGACCGTCCCAACCAGGACATGCCCACCGACGAGGACCTGAACGACAACGACTTGGCCCCCCGCCGCCCTCTGGATGAGCTGGATGCCGACGATGAGCGTTCCGGCCCCGACGAAATGGAAGACCCCGAGTCCCGCGTGGGCATGGGCCAGATGGAACAGATTCAGCCCAACAACGACGCCCTCGCCCGCGAAGGCACCAACGCCGACCTCACCGACCCTAACGCCACCGACACGGCCATCGACCAATAGCCGATGCTGTTAGGAAGTAGCGCGAAGCTCCGGCTTCGCGCCTCGTTGAACGAGCAAGACCGCACCGTAGCAACGATTATTGTTCAACGATGCGCGAAGCGGGAGCTTCGCGCTACTCCCCCGCTACTGATTCAAGAGCTGACCTACCCGAAAACAAACCGAACTACCAACCTTAACTTTCCTTCGCCATGCCTTATAAGAGCAATAACACCAACCAGCAGTCCAAACGGCCCCACGGCAGCCCCTCACAAACGGAGCAACCCAAAGGAACCGGCGACCTTCCCGTAATTGTGCGGGACGAACAGACCGAAGAACGCCTAGAACAAGAGGCCACCGACGCCGGCTTGCGTCATCCCAACCGCAACCTCGACAAGCCGGAACTCGACAAACCACCGTACGCGTAAGTGACACAATCAATAGAAAAGCACCTTCTTACCTGAGAAGGTGCTTTTTTCATCGTTATCCATCGGCTAATCTTATTGCTCATTGCTATGGCCCGTTATGCTACCACCGACCTGCACGGCTGCCTGCACACGTTCCGGCACTTGCTCGAGGAAGAGCTGAAGCTACAGCCCACCGACGAGCTGTACGTGCTCGGCGACTACGTGAACAAGGGTCCCGACAGCCGCGGCCTGCTCGACTACTTGCTAGCGCTGCCCGCCCAAGGCTACCGCGTACACTGCCTGCGCGGCAACCACGACCAAGAACTGCTCGACGCGGCTCACGGACGAGGACACCTTACCTGGGCCTCAGCCACTGACCGTTTAGCGACTCTGCAAAACTTCGGCGTAGAGCGACCCGAAGACATACCCACGCGCTACTTACAGTGGCTCGACGAATTGCCGTACCAGCTCGATATTCCGGGTTTCACGCTAGTGCACGCGGGCTACAACTTCCGCCTGCCGCCGGACCGAATGCGTACCGATTGGCACGGCATGCTCAACATCAAGCAGTTTTCTTTCGATGCTTCCCGATTGGAGGGCCGGCGGTTGCTCCACGGCCACGTGCCCACGCCCACCGCCGAAGTGCAGCGCCAAGTACGGCTGCACAGTGGGGCAATCAGCTTAGATACGGGTTGCGTGTACCGCCACAACCCAGAGCTAGCGCACCTGGCTGCCCTCAACCTCGATTCGTTTGAGCTGACCCTAGTGCCCAATCGAGAGCCTGCGTATTACATAGCGCGCCGCTAACGCACTACCCGCTGCTCGGCAGCCTGAATATATTATTATAGCTGTCAGACTTCTTTCCCTTCACGCCATTGTGAAGAGAGAGCAGATCGTTGTTTAGGCTACTGTCGAGTATAACTTCAGCAATAAGATTCACTCCTATTTTTGCATCGATTGAATAACAGATACAAATAAAAAATCATTGATGATAAAAATAGTCATAAAAGAGAAAGCCGATTATACCTGAATATTAAGTTTTTTCAACCAGCGTGAGAGGCATTGTTGTCTTGACTAGCCTGTTGGGAAACAGTTGCTCATCGCAACCTGCGATGGTTGAAAAGGCGCATTACGGAATGATTAAGCAGGTTTTCAAGCATTGTTTAATCAACGTGTTAGGAATGGTAATGCAAATTTTATTCTGACTGGCTTGCCCTCATTTTATTTGCCTTTATATTTGACGAATCATATTGGGTGCAAGCTTACACAAGGCCTAATAATTAGATTTTTACAGGAGAAACGCACCATCTCTTTTCTGATTTCGTGGCTGAGTTGTGTGGTACACCAGTAGCGGCTGGTGGTGTGTGGGGCTCTCTTTTGAGAGCCAAGGGCCCTAAGTGGGGCCGATAGTTCTGTTTGCGCTTTTTAACCGTGCTTGTCTACCAATCATAAGGATGAAAACACCAGTACTTTTCAATCGAACAGCTTTTTCTGCGGGCCTGCGAGGCGTTTTGCTCTCGGGTTCCTTGCTGCTCAGTTCTACGGCTTGGGCCGCTCCTATCGTTAAAACCGTGGGAGTCTTGGGGAATTACCCCACCATCACGGCGGCATTGGCTTCTATTCCAAACACTTTTTCGGACCCTATCGAAATTCGGCTGCTAGACGTAGCTTACTCCGAAAACGTGCTCATCAATAAGGCCGGAACGGCAGCCAATCCCATTACCATTCGGCCGGCTACCGGCATAGCCACCGAAATTACGGGTACTCTGGTCTTCGGAGCTGGCAGCCGCTACGTGACGATGAGCGGCAACAATGGCTCTGGTCTGCCTGGCCGTTTTCTTACGCTGCGGCAAACTGCCATCACGAAATCAACCGTGGAGTTCAAGGACGATGCTTCGTACAATGCTGTGAGCGAAGTGCGGGTGCTAGGCAACTGCCAGATGCCGGCTATGGGCGTGATTACCATTGGCAACGCAAACTCTGGCGGCACCGGTAACGACCATAACACACTGAGCAACAACTTTATTTCTAACGCGTCGCCGACGGTACTGCCTACTACATTGGTGTACGCCTTCAACATTGAGCCCGGCACGCTCAATGATGCCACTAGCATTACGGGCAACTACTTGTCCAATTATACGGCCAATGGCCTGCAAGTGCAGGGCGGCAATGGCTTGAACTGGAACGTATCGAACAACAAGTTCTTCTACGACGCCCTCACCACGCCTACCACCACCCAAACAGCCATCGACTTCGAGCCCGGCGCGGCATCTACCGGCAACACCATCAGCGGCAACGTTATTGGTGGGCAATCTATAGAAATCAATGGCGCCATTCCGGTCGTTATCGGTACGTGGGTGAATACGGGCGCCGAGTTTCGGGGTATTGTAGCGCGGTTTGGCGATGAGGTGAGCAGCACCGTGAGCAACAACCTGGTGAGCAACGTGAGCCTCACCAACACCACGCAGCCACTCACGGCCTTGCGCCTGGAAGACGGCCGCGCCACGGTGTCGGATATCCGCGTTACCAACGTCACGAACAGCGGCCAAGGCGGCGTAATCAGTCTGAATTCCCGCACCGAAACCAACCTCACCAACTTCACGGTAGCCAGCGGGCAGATTGTGAACGTAGAAGTAGGCGGCCTGCTGAACGTAACCGGCAACCTGCGCAACGATGGAGTGTTGAAAAACGCCGGGGACGTGCTGGTGACCGGGGATTTCGTGAACAGCAGCACCGGCACCTACAACCAGACCCAGGGTACGCTCGAAATCAAGGGCGACATGGACAACCAGAGCGGCACGTTTACGAGCGTGGGCGGCCTGGTGAAGCTAACCGGCAACCGGCCGCAGCTGGTCAGCGGCGGGGTGTATTTCAACCTGGAAGTCAACGGGTCCGGCAACAAAACCATCACCCGCGACGCCGACATCATCAGCCAGCTTACGCTCATCAACGGGGTGCTCGTGACGGGCACGCGCACGGTGAAGCTGCTGGAGCAAGCCAACATAACGGAGTCGGAGACGAGCTACGTGCTGGGCCGGCTACTGGCCAGCCGCACCGTGCGGGCCAACAACACGGAGCTGTTTGGCGGTCTGGGTTTGGAGCTGACGCCGGCCTCCGGCTCGGTATTGCCCGGCGTTACGGATGTACTGCGCGTAACCGGCACGGCTTCTACCGCTCCCAACGGCAGCCCCACCATCAAGCGCTACTACGACGTAACGGCCGCTACGAGCACCGGCCTGAACGTGAATATGGTGTTTCGCTACCTGCCCTCGGAGCTGAACGGCGTTGCGCCAGCTACTCTTGGCTTCCTGAAGTCAGTAGATGGGGGCGTGAGCTGGCAGCCGCGCGAGGCCACCAGCCGGGGCACTAACTTCGCCATGCTCAGCAACGTGGAAGGCTTCTCGCGCTGGACCCTCGGTGATGTGCAGCGTCCGTTGCCAGTGGGTCTCACGGCGTTTCGGGCCGTGCGCCAAGGCCGGCAGGCTCTTGTTTCCTGGACCACTGCCACCGAAGTCAACAACCGTGGTTTTGGGGTGGAAGTGAGCACCGACGGCCACAGCTTCCGCCCGCTAGGTTTCGTGGCGGCGCAGGAAGGTTCGGCCACCGCGGCCCGCAACTATCAGTTCCTGGACCAAGAAGAAGGCAAGCAGGGCACCCGCTACTACCGCCTGCGCCAGGAAGACCTAGATGGCAAAACCAGCTACTACGGTCCTGCCGTGGTTTCCTTCCAGGATGGTCTCTCGACTCAACTAGCCGCTTACCCCACGTCTTTCGAGCAGCAATTAACGGTGGAAATGACGATTCCGGCCGCTACCCCAGTCGCCTTTACCCTGACCGATGCTATAGGCCGCGTGGTGTGGCAGAAAACAGAGTCGATGGCCGCTGGCTTCACCCAGATGCAGGTAGCTCCGCAGTGCCCAGCTGGTACCTACATACTCACGGCTCGGGTGAATGGCACTGTGCTGCGCCAGCGCGTGGTACGCCAGTAACTGTCCATGAATCAATAGGTAGAAGCGTAAGCTTCAAACATAAGTTGAAATGCAGGCAGCCGAGCCGTTCCTTCCGGGGCGGCTCGGTTCTTTTATGGGCCTGTTGATGAAGCTACTGATGGATAGCCGCGCAAATCGTGTAGCTTTAGAGTCAGGTGTTTTACGTTGCTCGCCCCTGTACTATATGTTGGACTACTTTGCTCCTGCTGCCTCCTCTCTTTTGCCACTGCCGCACACTGCTGCCACGGCTTCCAGCACGCCCGCGCGGTTGCGGAAGCGGGCCTGGGTAAAGGAGCGGGTGTTTCTGATGCAGAACATTGTGCGAGGCAACTTCATCCACAACACCGGTGGCGCCCTGAACGTGATGCGGCTGCTTTCGGTGCACAAGATGCCAGCCGGGCTGCTGCCGCCCGCGCACCCCTGGGTGACGGGCCAACAACCCAATGGGCAAGGCGCGGTGTGGCCGTGCAACGTCGTGTTTCGGACGGCAGTGGGCACGGAATGGGCCGAAGCCAGCTACACGCCCGAGGCCGATGAAGTCATAGTAAGCAAAGTGGGCAAGTTCCTCGCCACGATGGTGGGTAAGTCGGTGCCGACGCCGGAAATCCCGCACGGCACGCGCCGCCGGATGCCGCACGCCATCAACTACCTGCACGGCGCGGTGCACTACAACGGCGTCACGCTGCTGTTCAACAACTTCGCCGAAACCCTCGAATACCTGGCCGATACGCGCTTCCGCAAGGAGTTGCGCCGATTGATAAAAACGGAGCGCCGAGAAGTAACGCTGGTGTTTCGGGAGCGGAATTACGAGCCGGTGGAGTACGCTTACTTCTCGGCTTTTGTGATGTCGCACTTGCCGTGGTTTGCGAATGTAAACGGGGCTCAGCGCCGCGTCATGTGGGGCAATCCGTCGCCGTACCCGGCCGTCAACATCATCAACGGCAGTTGGGTGGCTGACACGGAGCGCCTGCGCCACGGCGATACATCGAGCATCGTGCGGCCGCCAGTGGAGCTGGGCCGCTACTTTCAGGGCGAGTACGGCGTGGCCACGCGCGGAGTGAACAAGCTGGAGAAGACGCACGCTTTTCTCATCAATAATTGGGTGCGTCGGCGGGGCTTCCGCGGCGGTCTGTATTTTGTGGATAGGCGCAAGGTAGAAGCGGAGCGGTACCAACAGTATAAGGCCACCCGGGGCCAGAACTTCATCGGCAACGAAGAAATCCAGAACCCGCTACGCCGCCGAAGAAAAGCGAAATAATCTTCACCTTCTGTCCTTACGAGGCCGCGCGCGTGTCATTGCGAGCAGCGCGAAGCAATCCTTCCTCTATGGGCCGAGAGCTGCACTTGTAAGACAAGCCCTTGGCGTACGCTAATGTCGAAGGCTTGTCGCTCCAGTGGGTTTTGCGCATAGAGAGGAAAGATTGCCACGGCTGCGCCTCGCAATGACAGAGGATTATGTCACACCTTATCCTGCCGAATCAATTTTCGGTACACCCGAACCAACGTGGACTGCGAAACGCCAAGCCGGTAGAGTATCGTGATGAGCCCGAAGATGCCTTGCAGCCGGAACACGCCGTTTTCGCGGTATTTGCGGGCCGAAGTAGTAGCAGGGCCGCGCAGCACCTGGAACGAACCGAGTTGTTTTAGGCGGTGAATAATTTCCTGATCTTCAAACACCAACAAATCGGCGCGGTAGCCCTGGGCTTGCTCGAAGAGCTGGCGCCGTACGAACAGGCTTTGGTCGCCGAAACGGACGGGCTCCACGTTGAAGCGCGTAAACCAGGCATTGGCCCGCAAAAACCAGTGCGGGTCGTCGAAGGCGAGGCGGAAGCAGCCGCTGCCCGCACCCTGTGCCACTGCCGTCCTGATTTCGTGGGCGAAGTTTGGGGGCGGGTAGGTGTCGGCGTGCAGAAAATAAAGAATGTCGCCAGTGGCCTGAGCCGCGCCGAAGTTCATCTGGGCGCCGCGGCCTTTCTGCGGGCAAATAAACGATTGGGCGCCCGCGCCCTGCGCCACGGCTGCTGTATCGTCGGGGCTTTGCCCATCGGCCACTATAACTTCCAGTGCAGATTCCGGCCCGGCCTTCGCGTACAAATAGCGCACTAGCGGCTCAATCTGGCTGGCTTCGTTGTAAGTAGGAATAATGACGCTGATGCGGGCCGGCGCGGCCGCCGCAGAAAAACTAGCACGCATAAGTTGCTTCCTGACGGTGAAACGCCCGGAGCCTAGTCGTGGAGTTGCAGTACGCTCGCCTGTAGCACTTGCCGGGCATTGAGCCGATACGGATTTTGTGGGTCTTCGGCTACGGCGCGCAACGTAGTGCTGGCCTGGGTGCTCTGGCCGGTACGCCACTGCGCCATACCCAGGTGGTAAAGAGCCTTGCCTGTGAGGGCCGAGCCGGGTTGGCGGCTGGCGCGGGTAAGGTAGGAGCGGGCTGACAAAGCTTCGTCTTGCCGGAGCAGCATCACGCCCGTGTAATAAAGGAGGGTATCGGCGCCGAGGCTGGCTTCCGGGATGCGGCGCAGCGAGTGCAGTGCGGCGGGATAATGACCGTCGCGGTACTGGCGCATGGCCTCAATGAGGAGCGGGCTGGCCGTGCGTTGCGTGGCGGCTTCGGTCAGGCCGGGGTCGGGGGTGTAGTAACGGGCCCAGGCTTCGTCGGGGCTCACGGCGTGCGGGCGTAGTAGCAACCACAGCGCGCAGCTCAGCACCAGCAGAATCACGCCCCCTACCACCGCCCACCGCACTTGCTTGCGGCGGCGGCGGCGCTGTATCCGCACCAAGGCTGTCTGACGCTGGTCGAGGCGCTTATCGAGGCTGATAAGGCGGTGGCGCAGGGTTTCATGGCCCGCCACCCAGCGCAGGTCGGCCGTGAACCGCTCGTAGGCCTCATACGCGGCACTCAACTGCTCATCCTGCTCCAGCCGCAACTCAAACGCCTCCTGCTCGCTCACCGACATCTGCCCATCGGCGAAACGTTCCAGCTCATCAAGGTAGGGGCGCAGGTCAGACATGGGTTGTTAGTGCTTGTGTGTTAGTGCTTGGTGCTTAGTGCGTAGTGCTTAGTTGATAGTGTTTGGGTGGTAGTGCTTGGGACTGAAGCCAATTATCCAGGGGGTGAAGGTATTGGTTATTGGTTGTGTTGAATAGGCCTTGGTGAGCTGAAACTATTAACTAAGCACTAAGCACCAACAACCAAGCACTAACAATTACGCACCAAACACTAAGCACTAACCCGCAGGCTGAGGTCGTAGAGACGGCGCAGGCAGCCGGATTTCTGGAGGCGGGCCACCGTGGCATTGGCGAAGCCCATCTTGCCGGCTACCTTTTCGAAGTTATAAGCGCGGAAATAGAAAAACATCAGGATCTGTTGGCAGTCGGAGCTGAGCTGGCCGAACAAACCGAGCAGGCGGCGGCGGCGGCGCGCTTCGGCGGCGGGCAGCTCGTCGGTTTCGGGGCGAGAGGTTTGTTGCATCTGCACGGCCATGCCGTACACGTGGGCCCGCAAGTCGGGCGGCATTTTGGTGAGGCGTCCGTCGGCTACTTGGTCGTAGAACTCCACCAGCACCGAACGCAGCAGCTCGTGGGCGGCGGCGGGTTCTAGTTGGTGCTGCCGCCGCGCCCAGCGCGCAAATAGGTCGCGGTTTTCCTGGTAGAAATTGACCAGAAACGACTGGTTGCCAACGCGCAGATGGGTTAGGGTTTCGGCTAATGGCTGAGGCACGGCACCAGAACGATAAAGGCGAAAAAAACACCCACCGTCAGCTAACGACTAGGGCCGGAACAATATAACGCAGAAAGTTGGCTTGAAAGGTAGCGGAAGTGTTTTTAGCGCGGCACAAGGGTAGCGGCCACAACCACCAAACCGCAATAGCAGCCGGAAACCGCGCCGGCCGTATCTTGGCGGAACTTGCGGGCCGCTGGCCAGCTCCGTTTCGCATTATGTTCTTCCGTCGCCGCCCCGTTGTCCCTACTGAGCTGCCCGATGCGGCGCTACTGGCCCGTTACCGGACCCAGGGCGACGTGACGGATTTAGGCGTGCTCTACGAGCGGCACATGCCCGAGGTGTTTGCCATTTGTAGGCGCTACCTCCGCGACGATGCCGACGCGCAGGATGCCGTGATGCAGTTGTTCGAGCAGCTCGTCGAAAAGCTGCGCCGCCATGAGGTCGACAACTTTCCGGCCTGGCTGCACGCCACGGCCCGCAACCACTGCCTCATGGTGCTGCGGGCCCGGCAGCGGCCCGGCCCCGACCGGGGCGGCGGACTGGTGCTGCATTTTCCGGATGCGGCCAGTATGGAATCGGCGGTGGCCGGGCATCTGGATGACGATGACCCCGCCGAAGCCGAATTCACCGAAGCCCGCCTGCAAGCTCTGGAGCACGCGCTGGCCACCTTGCCCGACGGCCAACGCCGCTGCCTGGAACTGTTCTTCCTCGAAAAGAAGTGCTACCGCGACATTGCCCAGGAAACCGGCTACGACCTGAACGCCGTAAAAAGCCACCTGCAAAACGGCAAGCGCAGTTTGCGCCGTCACCTCGAATCTCCCCCCGCTACGCCTTCGCCTTTCTCCTCCGATGCGGCCCGATAACCAGTCACCGTCTTCCCCGCTGCTACCCGCCGACTCCGGCGGGGCGCACCTGCCGCTGGCCTTGCTGCGGCAGTACGTGGCCGGTACGCTGCCCGCCGCTGAGCAGTACCGCGTGGAGCGCCACACCCAGGCCTGCCCCCGCTGCGCCGACGTGCTCGAAGGCCTGTCCCAAACCGACCTCACCACCACCGACCAAGCCCTCACGGACTTGCAAACCCGCCTGCGCGCCCGCGTAGCCGAACTCCAGACTGTTGCCGAACCGGCCGTGGTGTCCATGTGGCCCTGGCGGCAGCTGGCGGCCGTGGTACTGCTGCTGCTAGTGGGCACGGCCGTGTGGCTCGGGGTGCGCCGCCCCACCGAAGGCCCCGCCGCCGTGCCGCGGCTGGCCCAGCGCCGCGCCCAACCCAAGACGTACGCTACGGCCCCCGTGCCGCCCGCCTCCACGCAAGCCGCTAAGCCAGCCGAGCAGAATGATCTGGCCGCCGTGCCCGTTGGGCCTCCTCCTGCCCCAGTAGTAGCGCCACTACGGTCCCCGGCGGTTCGGCAGCCCCTGCCAGCCTCTACCTCCGCAGGCTCAAGCGCTGGCCTTGCCGAAGCTGAAATAGCGGAGGGAACTAGCGTGGCAAGCGCCCCAGCCGGAGATTACGCCGCCGTGGCGGACAGCCCGCCACCGGTTGATTCTGTGGTAGCCAGAGAAGAGGTAGCCGATCAGACAAAAGCAACTGCCGCGGGCGTGGCTTCTGCCCGGGCTCGTGCAGCCGCGCCATCTGTTGCGTCGCCATCCGCTCCAGTAGCCGCGGCTCCGGCCGCGGAGACAATGGCCGGGAGTGGGCGTAAGGCCAAGCTTTTCTCGGCGGTGACTGGTACCCGCACAGTGCGGGGCCGCGTCACGGACCGCAGCAGCGGCGAGGGCCTGAGTGGGGTAACCGTGACGGCGAAAGGCACCGATGCCAGCGTGCGTACCGCCGCCGATGGCTCATTTACGCTGGCCGTGCCCGCGCCGGCTACGGCTCTCGCTTTATCCCTGCCGGGCTATAGTCCGGTTGAACAATCCGTGCCCACCGACGGCACCGCCCTGGCCCTCACGCTGGCCTCTGCCCCGGTAGTGGCTAGCAAAAAGGCGGAAGAGCCGGTGTTGGTTCGGCGGGAGGCCCCTCCGGCGGCAGTGAACCTCGCGGCGGTGCCCGTTGGCGGCCAACAGGCCTTCCGCAGCTACCTGCGCGACAGTCTGGAGTACCCGGAAAAAGCACTCAAAGAAGTGAAGGAAGGCACTGTAAAGCTGAGCTTCGTGGTGAATGTGGATGGCTCTCTACAAGACATCAAAGTAGTGCGCGGCCTCACGGAAGAGTGCGATGCCGAAGCCATCCGGCTGCTGAAAGAAGGTCCGGCCTGGCATGCTGCCATCATAAACGGCCGCCGCACCGCCCGCACCGTCCAGGTCAGCATTCCCTTCCGCATTGCCGATGTGCGGTGAGGAGCCGCCAGATACGGGACATGGGACTATGAGAGATGAGAAGTGGGAAAAGGAAGTGCGAGCCTGTGATTTTAGCCTGTTTAGACAGCCCGTCAAGACGCCTGGCTCAAGAGAAGAAGCGCCTCTACCACTTCGTTGGAGGCACCAAAATGAAGCATAACAGACTATTTTGCTTGTGTACTTCTGACCACTCACTCCCCTCGCAACACAAACGCCCTTGACGATTGATAACGTCAAGGGCGTTTGTGTTGCGAGGCGGGCGTTGAGCCAGTGCCGACTAGGTTAGCCGCTGTACCCGCCGCCGCTTTCGGGTTCGGTGGCGCTGCCGCCGGCCTTATCGGGCTGGGGCAGGTCGGGCTCGGTTTTGATTTCCACCTGGCTGTAGTCGGGGGCGCCGTTGCCGCTGGTGGGCACGGGTGGCTGCTCAGTATGAGTAGTGCTAGGGTTGGTGGTAGCGGCGGGCTGGGCGGTAGTGGGCGTGCTGCCCGCCGTAGCCAAGGCGTCGGATTCGGCTTCAAAAGTCTTTTTCATAGGGAAGGGGGTGGACGGCTAAGTGCGTTTACCTTTCTATACGCGGCAATGACCCAACGCGGCCATCTGCTGCCTAGCGCGAGCAGCAGGTATTTCCCGTCGTCCCAGGGAGTAGGTAAGTTTCTTCCTGGAATCGAAGCCGCTTCGATGCTGGTACCGGACCCGCTGACCGTCCGCGCGGATTCAGCAGCTTTTTCAAGAAGTCCGCACCACTCTGCCCTTCTTGGAGTCAGCGGCCGGGGCCAAATCGTACGACATATCTTTTGGCCTTGCTGCTTACTTTTGCCCACCTTTCTTACCTCCTCACCCGAAACCTTCCTCACCCCCGACGCATATGCAATTCCGCCAGGAGAAAGACACCATGGGCACCGTGCAGGTGCCCGCCGACGCCTACTATGGTGCCCAGACGCAACGCTCCATCGACAACTTCCAAATTGCGCAGGACATCAACCGGATGCCTAAGGAAATCATCCGGGCCTTCGCGTACTTGAAGAAAGCTGCCGCCCTCACCAACCGCGACGCGGGCGTGCTGCCTGCCGACAAAGCCGAGCTAATTGGCCGCGTGTGCGACGAAATTCTGGAAGGCAAGCTGGATAAGGAGTTTCCGCTGGTGGTGTGGCAAACTGGCTCGGGCACCCAGAGCAACATGAACGTGAACGAGGTGGTGGCTTACCGCGGCCACGTGCTGCAAGGCGGCCAGCTCAGCGATGAAAAGAAGGTTCTAGCCCCCAACGACGACGTCAACAAGAGCCAGAGCAGCAACGACACCTTTCCGACGGCCATGCATATTGCGGCCTACAAAATTCTGGTGGAAACCACGATTCCCGGCATCGAGAAGCTGCGCGACACGCTACGAGCCAAGTCGGAACAGTTCATGCACATTGTGAAAATTGGGCGCACCCACCTCATGGACGCCACGCCGCTCACAGTAGGCCAGGAGTTTTCGGGCTACGTGTCGCAGCTCGACCATGGCTTGCGCGCCATCCGGAACACGCTGGCCCATTTGAGCGAGCTGGCCCTAGGTGGTACGGCCGTGGGTACGGGCATCAACACGCCGCCCGGCTACGCCGAAAACGTGGCCAAGCACATTGCCGACCTCACCGGCCTGCCCTTCGTTACGGCCGAAAACAAGTTTGAAGCCCTGGCCGCCCACGACGCCATTGTGGAGGCGCACGGCGCCCTCAAAACGGTGGCCGCTTCGCTGATGAAGATTGCCAACGACATCCGACTGCTGGCATCGGGGCCGCGGGCGGGCATCGGGGAGCTGCACATCCCCGACAACGAGCCGGGCTCCAGTATCATGCCAGGTAAGGTGAACCCCACCCAGAGCGAAGCTATGACGATGGTAGCCGCCCAGGTGATGGGCAACGACGTCGCCATCAATATCGGCGGCATGAATGGCCACTTCGAGCTAAACGTGTTCAAGCCCCTCATGATCTACAACTTTCTGCACTCGGCCCGCCTCATCGGCGACGTGTGCGTGAGCTTCAACGACAAGTGCGCCGTAGGCATCGAGCCGCTCGAAGCCAACATCAAGAAGCACGTGGATAGCAGCTTGATGCTCGTAACAGCCCTCAATCCGCACATCGGCTACTACAAAGCCGCCGAAATAGCCCAGACGGCCCACAAAAACGGCTCGACGCTGAAAGAAACCGCCTTGCAGCTCGGCTACCTCACCGAGGAGCAGTTCGACCAGTGGCTGAAGCCCGAGGACATGGTGGGCGAGATTAAAAAGTAGCGCGCAAGAAGCCGCCGCCCAGGCCTGGTGGCCGGGCGGCGGTTCTCAGCTCAAAAATTAGGATAGGGCGGTGATTGTATAGCTTGTAAACGTGCATGTTCAACGTCGTTTTGCCCTATCGTCTGGTGCAGCGCAACCGCAACCGGGCGGGCCTGGGTAGCTGGCGCTTCGAGTGGATTTACAAGTTCTTTATCCATTCGCCGGACTCGCGACGCAAGTACTTGGTAGAAGTGCGTCAATATCCCGGCCACTTGTACACGGTGGACTTCTACGCGAAAGTCCACAACGTGAACCGCTACCGGCTGCGTACGCACCAGTACACGGCGGGTAAGCTCGGTGCCACCGTGCTGGATATTATAGCCCGCACCATCCGCCACGACTCGCAGGCGTGCTTTGGGTTCGTGGCAGCCGCCATGCTGGAAGAAAAGTCGGAAGTGAATACCCGGCGGTTTCAGCTGTACGTAAAGATGCTGGAACTTAAAACGGACCCCACACGCTATAAACACGCTATAAAGTAGAAGCATTTACAGAAAACAGCACCATCTTTGTCCTTCCCGTTGCGCTTGTGAATCAGCCCGGAGCTTTGCAAAAGATTATTTACCGCTATGACAGCATCTTCCGCGAAACGTTCTAGAAAAACGGATGCCAGGCAGGCTGCCAGGGAAGCCCGTAAAGCCGCTAACCGGAAAATCAAGCCCGAGCAAATTGCAGCAGTTCATGTGCTGGCTGATGGTAGGGAGCTGATAGAGTTGAAACCGGTTCATATTCCCGGCTACACCTACGCTTTTTAACAGAGAAATTTTCTTCCGAAACCCACTGCTCGACGCCGGGCGGTGGGTTTTCTGTTTTTGGGGCATCTTTACATTTCCTCTTCATTGATTGCCCTAATGGATTTCGCCCAGGACCTTCTACTCGAAAACAACCGCGCCCTGCTACGCCCCTTGGCTGCTACCGATATTGACCTGCTCCACGAACCCGCCTCCGACCCGGAGCTGTGGCGCTACACGCTCACGCGCGGCGACGACCGGGCCAGCCTTGAAGCCTACGTGGTGGCGGCACTGCAAGGCCGGCAGCAACAGCAGCGCTACCCGTTCCTCATCATCGACAAGCAAACGGGCTGCGCGGCAGGCAGTACCAGTTACTACAGCGTGTTTCCCGACGACCAACGCCTGAGCATCGGCTACACCTGGATAGGGCGCGACTTCCAGCGTACTGGCCTCAACCGGGCTTGCAAGCACTTGCTGCTGCGCCATGCTTTCGACGAACTGGGCTGCGAGCGGGTGGAGCTGGAAACCGATGCCCGCAACCAGAAATCGCAGAACGCGATGCGCCAAATGGGCGCTACTGAGGAAGGCACCCTCCGCAACCACCGCAACACGCAGGGCGGCATCCGGCGCGACACAGTGATCTTCAGCATTATCCGGCCCGAGTGGGAGACGCTGCGGCAGACGGTGTTCCGGGATTTCGACGCGCGTGGCTAAGCCTGATTCCTCGCCCCGCCGATTTCCGGCTCTGGTTCGGCGCCGCGTGGCCAGCTTCGGCTACGCCTTCCTGGGCGTGTGGTCCGCACTCCAGACGGAGGTACACTTACGGTTTCACGCCCTGGCAACGGTGGTGGTGCTAGGTTTGGGGTTGTACTTCGGTATCAGCCGGCTGGAATGGGCCTTGGTGGCGCTGGCAGTGGGTTTGGTCTGGAGCCTGGAGTTGGTAAACACCGCCGTGGAAACCGTAATCAACTTGATATCACCAGACTACCACCCCCTGGCAGGCCGCGCCAAAGACGTAGCCGCCGGGGCCGTATTGGTAGGCGCAATAGCCGCTCTGGTAGTAGGTCTATTAGTATTCGCCCCGCGTGTGTGGGCGTTGTTACAGTGAGTAGGTGATTGAGTGATTAGGATATTAGGTGATGAGGTAACAAGGCATCTCTCCCTGCTTTCCGCTACGTAGCCCCGGGCTTCAGCCCGGGGAGCCAGCCAACCTCACCTGTCACCTAATACCCTACTCACCCAATCACCTCACACCCCAACCCTGCGCCGTGTGGGGGCGTAAGCTCGGGAATGAGGCTATGCTTTTAGAGTTGGCCTGCCTACTTTCGCGCCCTCTTTCTTCGCTCTTATGCGGTTCTCTTCTCTTTTGCCGACTGCCGCGCTAGGCTTGCTGCTCTTCGGATTCGCTTGCCAGCGCAACGTGAACGTGACGACGCCCACCGACGCGCCCGTTACGGGTACGACGGGCATTACATCAACCCCCGCGCCAGCCGCCAAGAACACTACCACGCCCGTGCCCGATGCGCCGGTGGCGCAGTTCGATACTACCGCCCGGCCCGGCTGGCTGCGTGCGCGCATCGACGCGCATTTGGCCGAGAAGAAGCAAAACCCACCCATCCAGATTTTTCGCTACCGCTACAAAGGCAACATCGTGTACTACGAAACAGCCGCGTGCTGCGACCAATTCACCAACCTCTACGACCAGCGCGGCAAGCTGCTCTGCCACCCCGACGGCGGCATCACCGGCCGCGGCGACGGTAACTGCTCGGACTTCAGCAAAAACAAAACCGAAGAAAAACTGGTTTGGCAAGATCCACGGTGATGTGCTGATTGTTTGATGTGCTAATGTGCTGATTCTTTGATGTGCTGGTTTGACGAGGAGACTAGGCTAAACCGCCCCAAAGCCAGAGCAAGAGTAAGACTCATCCCGTTGTAACTAAGCACATCGGCCTACCAACCACCAAATCAACCCATCAGCACGTCAAAAAATTAGTATACCAAAGAATCAACCCATCAGCACATTAGCACATCAGCACATCAAACAATCAGCACATCACCCCCATGATTAACACCAATGAAAAGCTGGGGGCCTACAACGTGTGGGCCAACGAAACCCTACTGCGTCACCTCGATGGTCTGGTAGCCAATGGCCAGCAGATTCCGGCCGTTTGCCTACGCCTGTTCAGCCACGTATTCAACGCGCAAGCCATTTGGATTGCGCGCCTCACCGGCACCCAAAGCCCCGTAAAAGTGTGGCAGGAGCACGATCTGACTGGCCTGCACCACTGGCACGAACAAACGTCGAAGCACTTTCACCAGCTCGTGAGCACCGCCGACGAAACGGAGCTAAACCGCCACATCTCCTACACCAACTCCGTGGGCGATGCATACGTGAGCCAAGTGTCCGACATCTTCACCCACGTGCCGGTACACGCCAACTACCACCGCGCCCAGGTCGCCACTCGCCTCCGCGAGAATGGCCTCGAACCCATCAACACCGATTTCATTACCTACTGCCGGGAACTGACGGCGGCTGGTAAAGAACAGGTAAGCCTGTAAGCAAAAGGCCAAGTTAATGGTTATAAAAGCCTTTTCGGAGTAGTACCGGAAAGGCTTTTTGCGTCTCAATCGACTTTTCATTCTCTCCTATGTCTGCTGCCGCTTCTGCCATCCAGCCCGTGCTGACTCCTAAGCGCCTCAACGCTGCCTACACCTACACCAGCTACCGCCAGCTTATCGATAGCTTGCTGGCGGAAGACAAGACCACTGGCCCCAACCAATCGGCGGATCTGACCGAGTACACGCGCCTAAACGTGCAACGCATGCGCCGCCTCGACAAGACCGTGCACCTGCTGCCGGAACTGCAGACGGCCATTCACAATCTGCACCAAAGCTACGTCTGGCTCGTCATCACGGAAGGCTGGTGCGGCGACGCGGCGCAGATAGTACCCGTGCTGGAAACCATAGCACAGGCCAGCCAGGGCCGCATCAGCACGCGCTACGTGCTGCGCGACGAAAATCCCGACCTCATGGACCGCTACCTCACCAACGGGGCCCGCTCCATCCCGAAACTGGCAGTACTTCACCCCGATACGCTCACGGAAGCCGCGCACTGGGGCCCGCGCCCGGCGCCCGCCCATGCGCTGCTCCTCGACCTGAAAGGCCGCGGCGCCACCCACGAAGAGTACGCCGAGCAGTTGCACGGCTGGTACGCCCGCGACAAAACCCTCACCACCCAGCTCGAACTGTTGGCCCTAATTGAAACCCTCAAGTAGGTTAGCAGGAATTACCCAGGAAACAGGGTTTTCATGAAAAAGCCCTAATGCCAACTGGCACTAGGACTTTACACTATAGAAGCAGTTGAGCTTAGTTCAGCTGAATTGAGCCGAGGTCTTTCACTTGGTCATTGACAACTACAACGCCAGTGCGCGTTTCAACCCGGTAAGCTGGCTGGCCAACCGGCGCCGTAGTGGTGGGGAACAGCTCGACGCGGTAGGTGCCAGCGGGCAAACCACTAAACTGAAAAGCACCCGAGGTAGCATCGGTGGCGGTGCTAAAGGTGTCGGCGGGGGTGATGGACTGGCGGATGGCTAGCACCTGTGGCCGTGCCGCGGCGGGCGTTGCCGTGCCGCGGATGCTGGCCCGCAACTCCTGCGCCAAAACCCGAATAACTGGCTTGAGCAGATATCGTTCTTTCCGGTCGTTGCCGGGGCGCCAGTTGCCGCGCTCCACTATGGACCTGGCCACGTCGAAGTCCAGCAGCAACTGGAAAGTTTGATCATTGCGGACTACTACGTTATCCAGTTTCAGCTTCACCCCTGAAGTCTGGCCGCTGGGCGTTTTGAGGTCGTAGCGCTGCCCGTCGCGGCCCGTTACGTAACTGTTAGGGCCTAGGATCAGGCGAATTTCTTTCAGCTCGCCGGGCTCAAAATCGGTGCTAACCAACAGCGCCGAGCGCCCGTTCACGTAGTCGAGCACATTGATGGTCTGGGCCTGAAAAGGCAAGGTTTGCCAGCCGTCGGGGCTGCTTTCTTCCTTCAGGTGAATTTCGATTTGGCGCACGTCCAGCACAACGCCTTGAAAGTCGCCAGGACCGTCCATCAGGCGCACTTCCAGCTTAGAAGCCCCTGAACCTGAGTCGCTATCCTTGTTGCAGCTAGTAGTGAAGGCCAAGGCTGCAAGCAAGGCCAACGGGAGAATACGCGTGATTTTCATGGTACTACGGTGAGCGTGAGGGAACGAGAAACAGAACAGTGCGGCGGTATACGAAAGCCGTACTGTTGCGTTGTACGCAATAAACAGACCAGCTAGATTGCTCAACGCCCTCCCGCAAAATTATATTGTCCAGCTATTATACAAGCTATTGAGCTGAAATGGATTTTAACGACGAAAAAGCTGCGGCGGCAGCAAAAGAAACGGAGCAGCCGAGCGGTATGTATCCGCTGGGCTGCTCCTTCTACAGATGGTTGACCGAATTTGGCGAGGATTACTACCCGGCTTTCGCGCTATCGGCTTTTGCTGGGGCCGGTTCCGTTTTGGGTGGGTCGGCGGGAGTTGGTGCCGGCTCAGCGGGTTTGGCTTTGGGCTTGCCAAAGAGCGAGTTAAGACCTTTGCTGGCTTCCGCTTTCAGCTTGGCCTGGGCTTCTAGCCGCTTTTTCTCGATTTCCTGCTGGGCCTTGGCTTGCAGCTCCAACTGCTTGCGGTTCAACTCGCGCTGGAGGCTGTCTTGCGCTACTTTGGCTTTGGCCTGTAGTTGCAGCTTAGCACCGTCTACTTTGGCTTGTACGATGTTGCTTACCAAGTCTTTGGCCTGAGCTTTCACGCTGCCCGAGGCAAGCTTCACGATCGGGTTGCTGGCGGTGCCCCCAATGTTGAGACCTAAGGTTACGCGCTCCGTGCCTTTGATGTCGGAAACGCCAGTGAGGCGAGTGAGCTGCGAGCTGAGCTGGGTGCCGAGCTTGCCGGTAGGCACGTTCAGGGCCGTTACGTATTCCAGCCCGCCGCTGCTGATGTTGTTGGAGCCGCCCACCGTCATCTTGATCTGGCCCACGTTCAGGTCGAAAGGCTTCACGATGAAGTTGCCGTTGATGATTTCGGCCGCCACGTCCTTATTGTTCACCGCAAACTTCTTCAGGTCCTGCAGCTGTGTCACGGCGCTGATTTTGGTGAGTACCGGCGAGTTTTCCACGGTGGTCCGCACTACTTCAAATAGGCCTTTGCCGCTGAGCGTGTTGTAGTTGGGCATCATGTCGGGACCCATTTCACCGCTCACGTTGAAGTTGGTCGAGAAAATGCCTTCCAGGTTGTCGGCCAGCGGCACCATGGCCTTCACCGAGTTGAAGGCATTGAAGGCGTTCTGGAAGTTCAAGTTTTTGATGTTGAGCCCGAAGTTGAACTTGGGATGCGCCAGGTCCTTGCTGCTGTAAGAGCCGTTGGTAGCAAACGAGCCGCCCAGCGTGTTGAAGGTCAGGTTTTGCAGCGTGGCGGTTTGGTCGCGCACCGTCACGAGACCTTTCACGTTGTCGAGCTTGAGGTTGTCGTAGATGACTTGGCCCACGATGGAATTCATCGTGAGGTCAAACTCCTTGGGAATTTGCAGCACGCCATCGGCTTTGGTAGCGGCGGCCGGGGCTTTGGTGGCGGCCGTAGCGCCCTTGGTTGGCGTGGCCGAAACCTCGTCTACCATCCACTCATTCACGTTGAAGCGCTGCGAGTTCACCGTCAGGTTGCCGCGCAACGGCTGGCCCGGCACGAACAAGTAACCCATGTAGTTGCTGATGGTGCCCGAGGCCGCAATATCCGACGAGCCGACGAAGCCGCTCATGTTTTGCAGCACAACCTTGTCGTTGTTGAAGGTAGCCGTGGCCTTGCTCACCTTCATGCCTTGCGGCAGCTCTTTGCTCTTGTAGGTAATATTCTGCGCGTTCACCGTGCCCGAGGCTATTACCGTCTGGTAGCGGCCCGCCTCGATATCGGCCATGTTGCCTTTGGCGGCCACGTTGCCATTGAGGCGGCCCGTCACGGTCATGCCTTCGAGCGGGAAGATTTTGGTGAGCTTGGTCAGGTCCACGGTGCCTTTCACATCAGCATCGAAGCGCAGCTTATCCACGCCCTGCGTGGCTACGCGGCCTTCCAGCGGCTCGCCTTCCAGCAGCATCCGGAAGTTGGAAATGTCTACGCGCGTGTCATTGATCTGGCCGGTGGGGTTGGTCACGGTACCTACCACGGCCAAGTTTTCGATAGGGGCGGGGAACTGCTTGCTCTTCACATAGCCATTGGTGAGGTTCATTTTGGCCTGCACGACTGGCATCTGCGTCTTGGAATACGTGCCCTTGGCCGTGCCATCCACGAAAAGCTTGCCGCGCAGCAACAGGTCCTGCACCGGGTACACCTTCATCATTTCGGCCAGGTCCACGTTGGCTTTCACCCGGCCATCCACTTTCATTGGTTCCAGGCCGTCAATGGCAATGTTGCCGTCCACGGGGTTGGCGCCCAGGTCGAGGTGGAATTGCTTTACGTTCACCTTTACATTGTTAGTGAAGCCCGAAGGGTTATCCACCACCATGTCCACGTTGATGTTTTTGGCGGCTTGCGGTAGCTGCGGGTAGTGGAAAGTACCGTTCTTCACCTGTAGGTTCACGCCGTAGCCCGGCATTCTCACGGCATTCTGCACGCCTTTGAAGTAGCCATCGAAAGCCACTTTGCCACCCGCTTCCACATCCTTGAACTGCGCCGTATACACGCCCGGCACCAGACTCAAGATGTTCTTGAAGTCCGTTTCCAGGGCTTTAAAGGTGAGGTCGTAGGTGATGTCGGTGGCGTTGGGCAGCCCGATAGAACCAGCAAACTGCGCCGGAAAATCGTTGAGCTGCACCTTGTTGTCTTTGAAGGTGAACAGCATCTTGCCTAGGTCCATGGCCATGGTCACGTCGGCCGTGAGCTTCTTCTTGCTCACGTACTCGGTGCCGGCGTAGGTCATGGAAAACTGCTCGGCGGTGGTCTGGCTTACCAAGTCGAACACGTTGCTGGCGAAGTCGCCGGAACCGGTGTGGTTGAGGCCGCGCAACTCCATATTAAAAGGAATGGTGCGGTCTTCGTAGCGTACATGGCCGTCTTTCACCTCCCACTTGCTGATAGCCAGGTTCAGTGCCGTCGTATCCTGGCCTTTAGCAGCCGCGGCGGAATCGGAGAGCATTACGTCCCAGTTGGCCTTACCGCTCTTGAGCACCTTCGCACTGATTTCGGGCCGGTCGAGCAGGATGCTTTTGATCTTGATCTGGTCGCCGCTCACCACGCTCAGCAAGTCCATGCCCACCCGAAACGAGGGCAGGTAAGCCAGCGTGTCGCGGGCAAATGAGTCTTGCCCAATCACGCGCAGCTCATCAATGCCTAGCGCCAGGTCGGGGAAAGTGCTGAACAGACTCAGGCTGACGTTGCTCGGGTCGTATTGCACTTTGGCATCCACGCGCTGAGCCAATTGCTTGTCGAGGGCTTGCTTGATTTTGTCTTTGAACAGCAGCGGCGTCAGAGCCACCGCCGCCACCAGCACGACCAGAAAAATCAGCAGGCCAATCCAAAATTTGCGCATAATCAAAAGAGAAATGAAGAATCAGGGGAAAGAGAAACGAGGGAGCAATGAGTTTTTGTACGGATGAGTCGAGACAAGCCTCGCGGGTAGCAAGTGGTTGTTGAGTAGCGCGAAGCTCCCGCTTCGCGCATCGTTGCTGACTCCCGCGCCAGAACAACGATTATCGTTCAACGATGCACGAAGCTGGAGCTTCGCGCTACTAGCCCCACTTCTTAGCGGCAAGTTGTTCTGTTTACAGTTTTTCGTTCCACCGTTTTCGCTTCTGACCTCAAAGAAGTCGGTTGTAAAAGTAGCAACCTCAACCGGCGAGTCTAGCAGATGAACCGCAAAATGACGCGGTTCATCGATTTATGCTGCTGACTTTCTGTTATTGAGCCCGGAAAGTGGCAATTTAGTTGCCGCGAAGAAGGCTAGTGCTGTACGATGTGCGGCCGGTTGGGCGTTTACTACCTTGATGATGGGGCTATTCCGACGGAAAACTACGAACCTGCGCTACCTGCGGCGCGGCCTGCACCAAGGGCTCGGGGCTGCCGCGGCCGTGCTGGCGTTGCCGGCGGCCGCGCAGGATCTGTATTTCGCCCAGCCCTACGCCACCCGTCTGCACCAAAACCCCGCCTTCGCCGGCCTCCTCGACGATGCCAGCGTCTCGCTCAATTACCGAAACCAGTTTCCAACCCTGGCTGGCACTTTCCAAACCAGCCAGCTCGCCGCCGACTTACGCTTCCCCAATCAACACAATGCCGCTGGCTTGCTGCTGAACTACGACCGTACTGGTGGCCTCGGCTATACCCGCCTGGAAGTGGGTGGCATCTACGCCTACCACACCCGCCTCACCGAGGAACTGGCCTTAAGCGCTGGTTTGCGCGCCAGCTATGGCAACCAGCGCATCAGCTACGGCAACCTGGTCTTCGGGGACCAAATTTCAGAGGATGGTACCACCACTCCCACCACTCGCGAACCGCTGGATTTCAGCCCTGTAAACTACGTTAGTCTGGGCACGGGTTTGATTCTGTACACCGAAAAGTTCTGGGTGTCGGTGGCGGGGCATCACCTCAATCAGCCTGACTTAGGCTTCCGCACCCAAAGCAAGCTGCCGCTACGCTACGAGCTGAGCACTGGCTACAAACACTACTTCGTGCGGCGCACCGAAAAGCAGCAATACCGCGAAATCAGCCTCACGCCCACCGCGCACTACGTGCGGCAGGGCGGCTCCCAACGGGCCGAAGCCGGATTGTACGCTACCGTGACGCCCATTACGCTCGGGGCCGTGTATCGGGGCATTCCATTGCCCGGTGCGCCGCGCCCTCAGCAGATTCTAACGGCCATTGCGGGCGTGAGCGTAGGCAGCTTCCGAGTGGGCTACGCTTACGATGTGGGCCTGAGCAGCTTGAGTGCTGAATTAGGCGGCGCCCACGAAATATCTCTGACCCTCCGCGCGTTTGATTCGCTGGATGCCGCGTGGCGCCGACTAAAACGTCGAAATTCTCCGGCGCCTCCTTGTCCGGCCTTTTGAATTGTTGTATTATTGCAGCAACTTGCCTTGCTTAACCCCTTTTCTAACAGGTAGTTTTCAACTCAATCATGAATTTTTCCAAGTACCTGCGTTTTGCACTCGTAGGAGCCTGTGCCTTGGCTTCCTGCAAAAGCGGTCCGCCCACTGCTACCAAACCCGGGAAGTATAGCTCCACTACGGGTATCGATTACAACACCGAAGAGGGGATGAAGGTAGCCGACTACGCCGGCATCCCAGAAGGCCCCGGCCTCATCTTTATCGAAGGTGGCCGTACTGTGTTGGGCTCTCAAGAAGAGGACGTGACGATGACCCACGACAACGTGGAGCGCACCGTAACCATCGCCTCGTTCTACATGGACGAAGCTGAAGTGGCCAACATCCACTGGCTCGAATATCTGCACTTTATCCGCAAAGACTCGTCGGAGGAATTCTATCAGTCCGCTCTGCCCGACACCACCGTGTGGGCGCGCGAGCTGTCATTCAACGACCCGTATGTAGATTACTACCTGCGTTACCCTGGCTTCCGCTTTTTCCCCGTGGTGGGTGTGAGCTGGCTGCAAGCCAACGATTATTGCACCTGGCGCACGTCGAAAGTGAACGAGCGTTTGGCTGGCGAAGGTGAAGACGGCGGCGACAATGGCGGAGGTGGCCTGTTCAAGAAGAAGAAAAAAGGCGGCGATGCCGCCGAAGGCACCGACAGCGAAGGCAAACCCCGCATTGCTATCGAGAACGGTAACACGCTACCCAACTACCGTCTGCCCACGGAGGCGGAGTGGGAGTATGCCGCGCAGGCTCTCATCGGCACGCAGGAAACCGGCAACGAGAACCAGGAGAACAAGCGTATTTACCCGTGGGATGGCCGCCAGGTGCGGAATCCTTACGGCGGCAAGATGGGCCAGTTCCTCGCCAACTTCAAGCGCGGCCGTGGCGACTACGCCGGTATTGCCGGTTCGCTCAACGACGGCGCCATGATTACGGAGTACATCTACGCCTACCCGCCGAACGATTACGGCCTGTACAATATGTCGGGCAACGTGAACGAGTGGGTGCAGGATATCTACCGTCCGCTCTCGTTTGAAGACGTGGAAGACTTGAACCCCTTCCGCCGCAACGGCTTCCTGGACCCTTCGGAGAAGTACGACAAGAAAGGCTACCAGTCACTCATCGACGACCACGTGCGCGTGTACAAAGGCGGCTCCTGGCGCGACGTAGCCTACTGGCTCTCGCCCGGCACGCGCCGCTTCATGGCTGAAGACTCCGCAACCGCCACCATCGGTTTCCGCTGCGCCATGATCAACGCTGGCTCCAACAAATAAGGATCACGGATTAGCTCGGATTGTAGCGGATTTCACGGATTTTGTGGACGCAAGTAAAAAGCCACCTCGTATGGGGTGGCTTTTTGTATTTGTTGAGTTTAATCTTAGCGGCTCTCAGTGAGGCAGAGCTAATGCATTCCCGTAAATGAGATTAGCATGATGAGCACAAATGAAGGATAAAGAAAGCTGGGCCAATCGAATAGAAGCCGTGCCGTCCACAAAATCCGTGAAATCCGCTACAATCCGAGCTAATCCGTGATCAGCGGTCCGCGCAGGCGATGGTGGCTACGCTAATGGCAGTAGCTCCGGCGGCTAGCAAGGCGGCAGCGCAGGCTTCGAGGGTGGCGCCGGTGGTCAGCACATCATCAACCACCAGCACGTGCTTGCTTTGGATGAGAGTTGGATCGGCTACTTCGAACACTTCCGCCACGTTTTGCCAGCGTTGAAGGCGGTTCTTGCGAGTTTGCGACTCGGTTTGGCTGGTGCGTCGGAGAACATCGGCATGCCAGGGTGTTTGCAGGCTTTCGGCGAGACCTTCAGCGAAAGGGTCGGATTGGTTGTAGCCGCGCTTGGCCAGCTTGCGTGGGTGCAGCGGTACGGGTACGATGAGGTCGAAGGTGAGGCCTTGGCGGGCAAGGTCGTGGCCGTACCAGCGGCCTAGTACTAGGCCTACGTTGCGCTGGCCCTGGTACTTGAGTTGGTGAAGCAGATGCTGCACCCGGCCGCGGCGCAAGAAACGCAGGTAGCTGAGCGTGTGGCGTATGGGCAGCTTGCCCCAGAAGCGGCGGGCCAGTGGGTTGTCGGCTTCGGGGACCAGGTGATAATCGGTGTAAGGCAGTTGGGCGCGACAGTCGGTGCAGAGGTGTTCTTCGCCCCGCGCCAATGGCTCCTGGCAACCTAGGCACACGCGCGGAAAAATCAGGCCCCAGAAGTCGGAAAGTAGCGTGGCGGGCATCATGGCGTGGTGGTTTGAAGGCGGCGGGAGATGTGGCGGTCAGCCAAGGGGCTGCTCCATGCCAGCACTACGCCGCCACCCGCCAGCCAGTAACTCAACGGCAGCCACCGAAACGACGCTGGTATGGCCGACAGCGTAAGCAACAATCCCAGGCTCCAAACCAGATGCCCCGCGGTGGTGCGAGCCGGTTGCGAAATCGTGGGGATGTACGCCACGTCGGACCAGAGCACCCGCAGCCGGCGAAACTCGGAGAGGAGCAGGGCCAGGTTCATGAGCAGCAGTACGGCCACGATATAGGGAGTACCGGGCCAGCGCTGGGAGATGATGATAACTAGGATGTTAACCAGCATCGGTACGAGCATAATGGCGCCCAGCAGCCAGAACCGGCGCGTCAGCAACAGGAAACCCGTGACAATCTGGGTGAGGGCAATAAAGTCGGCGAAGAAATCCAGCTGAAACGGTTTCAGGCGCTCGGCCAGCCACACCGGACCAATCCAGCCGATGAAACGGTGACCAGCATAGAGCTTGGCCATACCGGACGAGAAGAACGTGAACCCCAGGAAGAAAGCCAGCGCCGCGCGCCACACTCGAACAAGCCCCATCGCCAAGAAGAATAGAAGGTATACATAGAAGGACCACGATTTAAGGTAGGTGTTGCGCCAGTACCAAGCAAATCAGCGCACCATTTCTGCCTACTTTCGTGTTGCCGTGAAGGTCATGTTTGCTCGTAACGCACAGTACAAGGTGAGCAGTTAGCCTAACACGCAGCCTCGGGCTACCGGCCCGACAGTAGCCGGCCGGACGCCTCGGCGTGGGTGCTTCTAGTTATTGCCCAATCACCTCATCACTCAATTACCTCCTCACCTCCTTCCCATGTCCCAAGTCACCGAATTCAACGAGTACCGCCAGCGGATGAACGAGAAAATCCTGGCGGCTGATAACAAGGTTATTAAGCGGTTTTTCAACCTCGATACCAACACTTACCAGGCGGGCGCCTTGGATGTGAAAACCAAGGAAATGCTAGGTCTGGCCTGCTCCATGGTACTGCGCTGCGACGACTGTATCAAGTATCACCTGGGCAAGTGCTACGAGGAAGGCCTCAACGACGAGGAGATTTATGAGGTGTTTGCCATTGCCAACCTCATCGGCGGCAGCATCGTGATTCCGCACTTCCGGCGGGCTGTGGAGTATTGGGAAGCCCTGAAAGAAGAGACGGTGGCCGCCGCGCCCGAGCACTCCCACGAGGCATGAGCAGCTACCTCGACCCACAGGAAACCGAAGCCCAGTTCGAGCAGCGGTGGTGGGAGTTCATGAATGAAATGCGCGCCCGCTTCGGCAAAAAGCCCGATCTGAACGCGCTGCTGCTGCTAATTGGCGTGCAGGAGCTGGGTCAGGGCGCGGGTCCGTTTACGAAAGAGCAGAAGCAAGATCTGATGCACATTGCTACCTGCCGCCTGTTCAGCCTCTCCGGCTACTACGAGCTAGAGCGAGTAGACGAGGAAGGCTGGCCGCACTTTCAGCTGGTGAAGCCTGTGCCTTTCGCCAGCCTAAAAGAGCAGGAAAGAATGCTCAAATGGCACATTCTGGAATATTTCGCCGAAATGGGAGGGGAATAATGGTTGAATGATTGAATGGCTGCATTGTTGAATGGTTAAATGGTTGGTCGTTCTGACGTTTCGTTGAACGACCAACCATTTAACCATGCAGCCATTAAGCAATTAAAAGAATGAACATCGTCAGCTATAACGTAAATGGGCTACGCTCGGCTCTGAGCAAAGGCTTGCTAGACTGGGTGCGCGAAGCGCAGCCCGACGTGCTGTGCGTGCAGGAAATAAAAGCGGGCCGGGAGGAACTGGACGTAGCTGGTTTCTCGGAGCTAGGCTACACTGCCTACTTACACCCGGCACAAAAACCTGGCTATAGTGGTGTGGCCACTTTCACGAAGCAGGCGCCCACCGCCGTAGTAGTCGGGTGCGGCACCGATTTGTATGATGCTGAAGGCCGCGTGCTGCGGCTGGATTTCGAGGACTTATCGGTGCTGAACGTGTACATGCCTTCCGGCACGAGCGGGGAGGAACGGCAGACGTTTAAGGTGAAATGGCTGCACTTCTTCCGCGACTACGTGCGGCAACTGCGGGCCGAGGGGCAGCGGCTAGTCATTGGCGGGGACTTCAACTGCTGCCAAACGGCCATCGACCTGCACAACCCTAAGGCCAACCAAAACAGCCCCGGCTATACGCCCGAGGAGCGGCAGTGGTTTAAAGACTTGCTGGCCGATGGTTTCACCGACTCGTTCCGGCACTTCCACGCCGACGCGCCCGGCCACTACTCCTGGTGGAGCTACCGCGCCGGTTCCCGCAAGCGCAACGTCGGCTGGCGCCTCGACCATCTGCTCATCGACCAAACCCTAGAGCCTCGCCTCACCAGCGCCGGCCTGCTCCCCGACGTCGTACACTCCGACCATTGCCCTGTGTGGGTGGAGTTGAATGGCTAAATGGCTTAATGATTAAATGGTTGGTCGTTCTGACGACTCCAGAACAATCAACCATTAAGCCATTTAGCCATTCAACAACATTTCGGCCACTTCCCGGCCCGAGGCCATAGCGGCGTTCAAGGAAGGATAGGCGGTGTAGTCGCCGCAGCGGTAGAGGGTGGAGGTGAGGCGCAGCTCCTGGCGGGATGGTTGGCCGGCAGAGTATACGGGTAGCGCGTGCGGCAAATCGTAGGTGCGCAGGTGCTGCCACTGACTTACTTCCTCGCCAAACCACAACATCAGCTCAGCGCGCAACATGGCCGTGAGGGTGGTTTCGGATAGGCCATGCTCGCCGTGCGTGCTCACCGAAACCAATGTGCGGCCGGCTGGCGCGTAGTCGGGCGCCACATCGGATGGGAAGCAGACGTTGTGCGCCAACTGGCCGGGCACTGCGTTTAGCCGCAGCAGCTTGTCTTGGCGGCCGGGCGAAGAAGGGGCCGCGAAGTAGGTGCAGGTGGTGCGCCGCCAGGCCGTGGCGTGAAGCTGAGTCAGGTGCGGTAGAAGCCGGGCCGTGGTGTCGCCATCGATGGCGACTACTACGGCGGCGGCTTCTATAGTTTCGCCGCCGCGCAGCTGTACGGTAGTGCCTTCCACGGCTTCGGCAGGCGTGTTGAGGCGCACTGTGCCAGCGGGCAGGCGGGCGGCCAACTGCTCGGGAATTTGCTGAATGCCCAAAGCGGGCACCGTGGCTTCACCCAACACAAATTGCTGGAACACGAACTCGAAGAAGTTGCTGCCGGTGCTCAGACTCCGGTCCAGGAATACGCCGCCGAAAAAGGGCCGGAAGAAGGAATCGATGATTTGCTCGCTCCAGCCGTAGCGCCGCAGGAAGGTGAGCGTGTCGGAACTAGGGCGGGCCAGCAGTTCTTCGCTGCTGCGCCGGCTCACGTGCTGCGCCAGGCTGGCGATACGGAGCTTGTCGCCAAGTGTGCCGATAGGTGAAAAGGCGGCGGACAGAGCCGAAGCGGGTTGCCGCAGTGGGTTGCGCAGGGTGGTTTCCTCACCCGAGGCCAACCGAATGACGGCCCCCGAAAGAAAGGCCCGCAGGTCAAGCGCCCCATAATCGATCATGCGCTGCACTTCCGGGTATTTGGTGAGTAGCACTTGAAAGCCCCGGTCGAGGCGGAAACCATCGGGAGTGACATCGGTGCGGACGCGGCCCCCGACGGCCTCGGCGGCTTCGAGCACTACCACGGCGCGGCCAGCGCGGTGCAGGTAATTGGCACAGGTGAGGCCGGCCATGCCGGCCCCAATAACTACGATGGGCGCGGAAGAAGAGAGAGGAGCAGTCATATCAGCCCCAAACTACAAAACGCGATAGAAGGTTGGGTGCTAGCAGGCCGTAGTCCTCCGGTTCGTAGCGCGGAAAGCCATTCCGCACACGAGCCGCAGGCGAGTTCCTACGCGCTGAGGCATGTGGCACGGTTCCGAATACTCGCTTCGCTCGTGCGCGGAACGGCTTTCCACGCTACAACTCACTTAGACGGCGGACATACTGAACCTATCTCGTACTCTTCGGCATGGCTGTATTCCTCCCAATCGGCAATATCCAAACGTGATTCGTCCTGGTACGCTTCCTGAGTAGAGAAGACAATTCCACTGCGGAAGTGGCCTTTCACAAAGGTTTCTCTAGCTACCACGGTTTCGTCCTGGGCCCGGCGCAATTGCCAGCGGCCATCCGGAATACCGTTTACAATAGTGCCACGCAGCCGTAGCCCCAACTCTTGCCGGTACCAGGTGCCGTTACCATTCACTACGAGCTGCTGGCCGGCCTCATCCCAGAACTGCTGCACCAGCGGGTCGCGGCCATCCTGGAAGCTCAGCACCTGCCGCCGATTGCCCGACGGATACCAGTAGGCCCAGTCGCCTACTTGCTGGCCCTGGCGGTAGTGGCCGCGGGCCGCTAGCTCGCCGGTGGCGTGGTATACTTCAAACAATCCTTCTTTGCGGCCCTCACGGTAAGCTCCCCGCAGTACGGGCAGGTTGTTGTCGAGGCGAAAGTCGCGCACGAAGCCGTAGAACTTGCCGGCACTGTCGAGGCGCACGTGGCGGCGGATGGTGGCACAGCCGGCCGGCGTGAGCACGTAGTTGGCGGAGTAGAAAAAAACCACGCTGTCTTTGCCCACTACGCGGTAACAATCGTTGAGCTTAGCTTTCTCCGGCGCGGGCTTTTGCGCCCAAGCCGTAGTGGCGATAAGTAAAGCAGAAAGAAGTAGAAAAGGCCGCAGACAGGTATACATGGGCCGCATTAAGCACATAATTAAGATGAGTTGATAAGGTAGCTGGTTCAGACTTGTGCTTCCTGTTGCTGCCTGCATTTCGGCCTTTTGCCGAAGATTGAGGTCAGTAAAGATCTACGCTTAGCGGCTTGCAAGAAAAGGCAAGTCGTGCATAGTACACACCCATTCACCACGAGTAGCTCTACTTCAATAAGCAAAACACTGCTGCTGACGAGGTAGCCAGGAAGAACCTGCTTCATGAAATATCTAGTAATATTTATTGATAATCACACATTTATGTGGTTGTGTACCCGATAATAATAGATATATATTTGATCGATTAATGTAAAGACAGGCACACATAAGACAGGCCTGAAATTCTCTAGCCAGACCGCAAAACAGATGTTGCTGTCGATAAACCAAGCACTTCAACAGCCAATCAGTAAGGCTCCGTTGAATTTACTGGTTGGGCTTCATTAGAAAAAGCATCCTTCTTTCCTCACTCACTTATCCTTCCACCACGTGGCAAAACAAGCAGAAGACCGTACCCACCAGTTTAAACTGGACAGCCGGACCGATTCGGTGCAGCAAATTACGCCCGGCGAAGCAGCCAAGCAGCCATTCATGGCCCTCGGCAAGTTTCACGGTCTAAACCGTGACCTTTCGCGTCTTTCGGTGGCTGATTTAGTCACGCGCTTTCGGATCCCAGATCGGTTCAGCTACATGTTTCGGGTACCCGTGGGTGGCAAGCTGCCTTTTACGCCCGCCAACCGGCAAGCTTTAGAAGATCTAGGTCGTAAGATGCTGGATATCGGGCTGGAAGGCGACCTGGCCGACCCCAAAGTGAACGAATCTACTATCGACTCGGGCTACGTGTATTTCGGGCAATTCGTCGACCACGACATCACCCGCGACAACTCGGAGTTTCCAAGCTCTCCGCAAAACGCGGCCAAGATTCCGAACGTCCGCACCCCCAACCTGGACTTGGATTCGGTGTATGGCCGCGGCCCCGCCCTCGATGCCTTTCTGTATGATGGTATCAAAATGAAGTTGCCCGCTGCCAATACCGGCAATTCGGGCAAAGTGAACAACACAGGAATGGTAACGGACCTGCCTCGCGCCGAACTCAACCCCGTTACGGGCAGCCGCGACGCGCTCATTGGCGACGACCGGAACGACGAGAACCTCTTTGTGCAGCAACTGCACCTCGGTTTTCTTTCCTTCCATAATGCCGTAATTGATGCGCTGAAGCAGCAGAAGCCCGCCGCGCCCAACGCCGAGGTTTTTATAGAAGCCCAGCGGGAAGTCCGCCGTCATTACCAATGGGTGCTGTTGCACGATTTTCTGCGCACCATTTGTGGCAGCCTAACCGTAGACGATGTGCTGCAACACGGCATCAAGTTCTACAACAACAAGGTGAACCCCTTCACCAAGCAGCCGCCGATGCCCGTGGAGTTTGCGGTGGGCTGCTACCGTTTCGGACACAGCATGATCCGGGACGTGTACAACTTCAATGACAACTTCCCGAAGGACACCTTTCTGAAAGCGTTTGAGTTTACGGGGCAGGTTATTGGGCAAGACCCCGCGCACAATGCGCAAGCGGGGACTTCTAAGCACCCGTTCTGGCGCGTCAACTGGAACCGTTTTTTCTCCAGTGCCGGGCATCAGGCCCAAAACAAAGCGCGCAAAATAGATACGCGCGTGGCCTTGCACATGGGCAAGCTGCCGCCCTTCACCGATAGCCCAACTCCGAATTTTATGGCCGTGCTATCGGCTCGTAACTTGGTGCGGGCCCTGGCCTACGGCGTTCCTACCGGGCAAGCCATAGCCAGTATTATGGGCGCAAAACCACTCACCGTGACGCAGCTCAAATCGAATCCGTTTGAGAATACGCTGTTTTTGCCTGGTCCTATAAAGTTTCCTAACGTAGCGGCCGAGGCAGAAGACGTGGTGGAAGCAGCTTCCCCCATCAATCCAAAGCTGAAGGTGCAAGTGCAGCCTTTCCCCGTGCTACGGCCCCTGAAGTGGAATCCGATAATTATAAAGGCTACACCCGAACAGCAAGCCCTGCACGAAGGAACGGTGGAGGTATTGTCGCGCAACAACGATGCGCTGTGCAAGAACACGCCGTTGTGGTACTACATTTTGAAGGAGGCCGAAGTACTGGAGAAAGGCAACCACCTTGGCCCCGTTGGTGGGCGCATCGTGACGGAAGTATTCGTGCGGCTACTATTCGAAAACCCCGATTCCATCCTAAACAACCCCGGCTGGAAACCCAGCTTCGGCGTAGATGCCAGTGGCAACTTCCGCATCTTCGACCTACTCAAATTCGCCGGCCGCATCCCGGCCCAGGACACGCTATAAATTCCGCGCCGGCTCGGTTTCGGCCGTACAAGTCCACCGCATTAAGCAACAGCTGATCCTGCAAAGCAGGCCGCCCCACGCAGAGGCGGCCTGCTTTATTTACTGCGGGCTTATAGCGCGAAGCTCCGGCTTCGCGCATTGTTGAACGACCCTCGTTGCTACCTCACGCTTGTCGTTCAACCTCCGTAACGATACGCGAAGCTGGAGCTTCGCGCTACGGGCCGTATCCGCCAGCATATTGTCTCAATACTCAGTACTCAGGTCCAACTACTCAAAACAGCTTGCGCCGCTTTGGAATCTTACGGGTTTTCATGGTCCAGAACTCCGCCACGCCGGTTCGTTTCATGGCCAGGCGCCACACGGCCATGGGCTGGCCTAGCGCGTAGCCCATGGCCTGGTCCTGCGGGTATTGCTTGCGAATGAGGGCGTAGTCAGTCGCCGTAATGTCCTGTCCTACCGTGCCGTGGCAGCGCAGGCACAGCGCGTCGTTGAGCACGATGGGGCGTTGGTAGAAGAAGGTTTCGATGTTGGGTCGCGAGATTTGGCGGGTGGTATCGGGCTGCAAGTCAGTGGGGGCCAAGGTGGCTTGATGGGCTGGGTTGCGCGGGCGGCTGCTCACGCGCCGGGCATCAGCTTCCAGCACCTTCGCCACCGAATCGACGGAGGCGAAGGTTTCGGGGCGGCAGTAGGGCAGGGCTGTGGCTACTCCGCCTTGGGCTAGCTTTTCGGTGAGTACGCGGCGTAGTTCCTGGTCGGCGTAGCACGTGAGCGAGTCGCCGGCCCAACGCGTGGCGCGGAGCAAGTCGGCGGGCATGATGCGCTTCACCTGCCAGTTTTCGGCTTCCCGGCCAATACGCTTGCTGTCTTTGAGGTGCTCAATCTGGTCGGGGCGGCAGGCGGCGGCCAGGAGCAGCACAGTGGCTGCGGCCGCCCGAAGGAAGTGGCGCATGAGGCAAGGCAAAAAGAAGGACCGGCAAGATAAACACGGCACGCCGTCCTTCGTTCGGCCATTCTTGAAACTCAACGCAGCAAAAACGTCTGTAGCGCCTCGTACTCCGGCTCCAGCATCACACTTTGCTTGAGTTTCGTAAGCAGCCCGCGCACTGCCACTGGCACGGGCACGGCTGCTTCAATAACTGGCTCCACTACTTCCGGAAACTTAATGGGATGCGCCGTTTCCAGGAAAAAGCCGCGCACCGCCGGGTGCTCAGCTAGGTATTCTTCCAAAGCGCGCAACGCCACGGCGCCGTGCGGATCGAGCAAATAACCAACTTCCTGATAGACGCGTCGAATGGTGGCATGCGTCTCCTTGTCAGAGATGGTAGCGCCGCTGACGAGGGTACTCAAGGGGCCGTGCTGATGCCCAAACAGCTCCAGAATACGCACGAAGTTGCTCGGGTGGCCTACATCCATGGCGTTGGAGAGGGTGGCTACCGCCGGTTTCGCCGCGAAACTGCCCGTGCGCAGGTACGCCGCTACGGCGTCGTTGGTGTTGCAGGCCGCCACGAAGTGACCTATGGGCAGGCCGGAGGCGTGGGCCATGAGGCCGGCGCACAAGTTGCCGAAGTTGCCGCTCGGTACGGCTACCACTGGTGGCTCGGCGTGCGTCCATTGTTGCAACGCGAACAGGTAGTAAAACTGCTGCGGCAGCCAGCGGGCCACGTTGATGGAGTTGGCCGAAGTCAGTTGCCGGTGCTGCGCCACGAGTGGGTCGAGGAAGGCCTGCTTCACCAGCCGCTGACAGTCGTCGAAGTTGCCGCGCACTTCCAGCGCCGTAATATTCTGGCCCAGCGTGGTGAGCTGCTTTTCCTGCAGCGGGCTGACCTTGCCCGAGGGATACAAAATCACGACTTCCACGCCGTCCACGCCCAGAAATCCATCGGCCACGGCCCCGCCGGTATCCCCGGAAGTAGCTACCAGCACTGTGACGGGCGCTGCTTGCTGCCGCGAAAAGTAGCCTAGGCAGCGGCTCATGAACCGCGCCCCCACATCTTTAAAGGCCAGCGTCGGCCCATGAAACAGCTCCAAGGAAGCTATGCGCTCCGTCACCGGCATCAGCGGAAACTCGAAGTCCACGGTTTCGGCACAAATCCGGCGCAGCTCCTGCTCGGGAATAGATTCGCCCACGTAAGGTCGAATCACCTCGTACGCCACTTCCGCCCGCGGCAAGGAAGCCAAGTTACGCAGCAGCTCCGGCGCAAAGCGGGGCACCTGCTCCGGGAAGTAAAGCCCGCCATCGGGCGCCTGCCCGGCTACGGTAGCCGCGTGAAAATCAACGGGCGCGGATTGGCGATTAAGGCTGTAGTAGCGCATAGAAGAGATGTTGATGATGTTGAGGCCTGCCCATCTGCCCGCTTTTTCGCGGGCTGACGGGTCGCCGTATGCTGACGTCTGCTGGAATACCTGTTGGTGACTGATTGAGGGCAGCGTCTTTTCCCAAACCGAGCAACTGCCCGCTTAATTAAGTGGTGAGGCGAAAGTACTGCGGCACGAATCTTCTGTTACTCGCCGAGTCATCCGGTAAAGCTTACGGCTTATGGCTCATTGCTTAGACCCGTCAGCCCGCGAAAAAGCGGGCAGACGGGCGGGTGTTAGCCAAACCGTACGCCGGTGGGGTTGATAGTGGTAATGTGGATGTGAAAGTCGATGTGCAGTTGCTCGTATATGACGCGCATGGCGGCGGCTACGGCCTGGGCCGTTTGCTCGTCGCGGCTCAGCATGAAGATAGAAGGGCCCGAGCCGGATATGCCGCCGCCTAGGGCACCCGCCGCCAAGCTAGCTGCCTTTGCCGCCGCGAAACCGGGAATCAGAATGCTGCGCACCGGCTCCACGATAACGTCTTCCAGAGAGCGGCCAATCAACTCGTAATCTGACTTGAGCAAGCCCGCCACCAGTCCCGCCACGTTGGCCCACTGCCGGATGGCGTCTTTCAGGGCCACTTGCTGCCGCAGAATCTGCCGGGCATCGGCGGTACGCACTTCTATCTGCGGGTGCACCACCGTCACGTGTAGTTCGGGCGCCGAAAGCGGCACGATGTCCAACGGGTCGGCCGAGCGAATAAGCGTGACACCGCCGTAAATGGCCGGCGCAATGTTGTCGGCGTGTTGGGCACCGGAAGCCACTTCTTCGCCAAACATGGCGAAGCGCACCAGCTCCTCCGGCGAAAACCGCCCGCCCAACAATCGATTAGCGCCTACTACTGCCCCCGCCGCCGAAGCCGCGCTGCTTCCAATCCCGCTGCCCGGCATAATGCCCTTGCGAATCCGCATCTCGAAGCCCACCGACTCCGGCAAGGCGCGCAGCAGCGCCAGCAGGGCCGCTCCCGCCACGTTGCGCGCCGGCTCGGTCGGCAGGTTGTAGTTGTCTTCATTGATGATGACTACGCCCGGCTCCGCCGTGCGGTGCAGGTGCATGGTATCATAAGGGGCTTCCAGCGCGAAACCCAGCACATCGAACCCGCACACCACATTGGCAACGGTAGCCGGCGAATAAACAGTCAAAGAATCAGACATAAAGAGAAAAGTAGCGCGAAGCTCCGGCTTCGCGTATCGTTGCTGAGGTTGAACGATAATCGTTGTTACGGTGCGTATGTCGGCGTCCCTAGGGCCCAGGGTTGAACCCCTGGGCTACGCAGCGGGCGGTTCCGTTTTCGCTAACTAGCCCAGGGCTTCAGCCCTGGGAACTCCGCCCCACCCGCACCGTCCGAATATAACCGCGCACTACCGCTTACGCTCGCGCGGCCCGCACGATGTCGGCGAATACACCAGAGGCGGTTACGTCGGCACCGGCGCCGGCCCCTTTCACTACCAGCGGCTGCTCTACGTAGCGGTTGGTGAAGAACAGCACGGCGTTGTCCTTGCCTTGGAGCACGTAAAAATCGTGGCCCGGAGCTACGGCTTGCAAGCCCACGCTGGCCCGGCCCTCGACATAGCGGGCCACGAACTTGAGGCGCTTGCCTTCCGCCGCCGCTGCTTCGTACAGCGCCCGGAAGTGCGGCTCGTGTACAGCCAGCTGCCCATAGAAAGCTTCTACGTCGCCTTCCAAGCAAGAGGCGGGCAGGAAGGATTCATTTTCGATGTCGGTCAGCTCCATTTCCTGCCCGGCTTCACGCGCCAGAATCAGAATTTTACGGGCCACGTCGGTGCCGCTCAGGTCGAGGCGTGGGTCGGGCTCGGTGTAGCCTTCGGCCTGGGCCTGGCGCACCACTTCCGCGAAGGGCCGCGTGCCATCGTAATGGTTGAAGACGAAGTTGAGCGTGCCCGACAGCACCCCCTCGATGCGCCGTACTTCGTCGCCGCTGCGCAGCAGGTCGTTAAGCGTACCGATGACGGGCAGGCCCGCGCCCACGTTGGTTTCAAAGAGGAACTCGGCGCTGAACTCCCGCGCCAGGGCCTTCAGGTGGGCGTAATTGGTGTAGGCGGAGGAGCAAGCCACCTTGTTGCAGGCCACCACCGCCACGCTTCGCTCCAGCAGCTGCGCGTAGATGCCGGCCACATCGGCGGCAGCCGTTACGTCCACGAACACCGTGTTGCGCAGGTTGCGGGCGTGCAGCTCGCGTACCAGCTCGGGCAGGTGCAGCGGCTGGCCTGCTTCCAGCGCCGCCGACCAGTTTTCCAGGTCCAGCCCTTTTTCCTCAACCACAAAACGGCGGCTGTTGGCTAACCCCACCACGCGCACGTTCAGGCGCAGCTTCTCGCGCAGCCACGCTTGTTGCCGGGCCAGTTGTTCCAGCAGCTTGCGCCCCACATTGCCGACGCCCGCCACAAACACGTTCACTTGCTTGGCCGTGGCTTCAAAGAAATCCTCGTGCAGCACATTGATGGCCTTGCGCACGTCCTGAGCCCGAATCACGACGGATATGTTGCGCTCCGATGAGCCCTGTGCAATAGCCCGGATATTGACCCCGTTGTTGCCCAGTGCCCCAAACATGCGCCCACTGATGCCCGAGTGGTTGCGCATTTGCTCGCCCACCAGCGCCACAATGGCAAGGTCGGTTTCCAGACGCAGCGGGTCCACCCGGCCGGCGGCTATTTCGGGCTCAAACTCTTCGTCTACGGCTACTTGCGCCACGGCGGCATCAATGACACGCACGGCCACCGAAATGGAGTGCTCCGAGGAGCTTTGCGTAATGAGAATCACGTTGATTCGCTCCCGCGCCAGCACGCCAAATAGCCGCCGCGAGAAGCCCGGAATGCCTACCATGCCGCTGCCTTCCAAACTCAGCAGCGCCAGCCCCGCGATGCTCGACAAGCCCCGTACCACGTCACGGTTGGCAGGCGGATTTACTTCTACCAGTGTGCCTTCATCGTCGGGAGCGAAGGTGTTTTTAATCCAGAGGGGAATACCCTGGCTCATCACCGGCTGAATGGTGGGCGGGTACAGCACCTTGGCCCCGAAGTGCGACAGTTCCATGGCCTCCTGGTAGGAAATGCGCGGAATAGGCCGAGCCGCCGATACCAGGCGCGGGTCGGCCGTCATCATGCCGCTCACATCGGTCCAGATTTCCAACTGCTCAGCGGCCAAAGCCCCGGCGAAGAGGGCCGCCGTGTAGTCGGAGCCGCCGCGGCCGAGCGTGGTGGTGGCGCCCTGCGCGTCGCTGCCAATGAAGCCCGGCACCACGTAGAGAGCCGCCGGCTGCGCAGCCACGAACTCCCTGATTTGCTGGTTGGTGACGGCCGCGTCCACCGCCGCAAAACCATGCTGTGAGTTGGTGCGAATGAGCTGCCGGCTGTCGTGCCAGAGGTGAGCTACGCCTTGGCTGCGCAGGGCCGCCGCCAACAGCCGCGAGGCCAGCAGCTCGCCGTAGCTCATGAGCCGGTCCAGCGTCCGGTCCGACAGCTCGCCCAGGGCGAATATTCCGTCGCAGAGGCTTTCCAACTCGTTGCAGTGCGTTTTGACGAGGCTCAGCACCGCGCTTTGCTCGGCCACGGGCAGTAAACCACGCACGGCGTCGAGGTGGCGCTCTTCCAACTGGCGGAGGTGGGTGCGGTAATCCTCGTGGCCGGCGGCGGCGCGGCGGCCAGCTTCAATGAGGCCATCGGTGGTGCCGCTCAGGGCCGATACCACTACCACCGTGGGTTGCTGCCGGGCGGCGGCCTCTGCCAGCCGGGCTACCCGTTCCAGATTAGCGGCCGTAGCCACCGACGTACCGCCAAATTTAAGAACCTGCATAAGCGTAAAAGTCAAGTAGAACACACGAAGAAGCCCGTCGGGCCGGGGCTTCCGAAGCGGGAAGCGGCCGGCGGACGGGCTGCGAAAACTCTGAGGGGTAAGGAGAAGGAGGTTCGGCAGCCCGCGTCAGCGGGTTGTTGTAGCCGTACCTGTGACTGTCAGTGGAGTGGCAGCCGGGACGCGGAAGAGGAAGCTTGAAGCGGTGAGCAAAAGCATAAGCGCGCGGAGAACGGGCCCAAAGTAGAAAACTTTGGCTGAAAGAGCAGAGCGGCAAGCAGAAACAGACGAAAAATAGTTTTACAGCGGTTCTTGGATTGGCGTACTGACTGGCGTGTAGCGCGAAGCTCCGGCTTCGCGTATCGTTGCTGAGGTTGAACGATTGGAACCGCGCCATAACAACGCTTGTCGTGCAACGATGTCGCGCTACACGCCGCCCCGCAACCGCGCTCTAGCTGCTCCTTGTTGCAACCTCCTTTTAGCCTAGAACTCGTTTTCTAACTACCGCTACGTCAACGCCAGCCGCACTCATCTTCTGCTCCGCTTCCCGCTCGATCAAGTCTTTGAAAAGCTGTAGCGTCTGATCGAACGTTACATGCTGACCCATCATGTAGCTCATATCATATTCGATAGGCTCCCAGGTAGAGAAGTCCGCGTGGTTGTGTTGAAGTTGTACTTCAAGCTTATCAATAGCATTTGCCACTCTCGCTTCGTATGTGCTCTTGGCTTCAAACTCATACCAAAGGGCGTAGACCTCCTCCCCCACGGGAGCGCCTAGCATCTGACGGAGGTGCTCTATCGCAGCCTCTTCTCTTTCTTGCTTCTCAACGCGCAACGCAGGATTGCGCAAGACATCCAGAGCCGACATATCCCCAGCTTCCGCTTCTATAAGGTCATGAATAATTATCATCTTCAGAAGCTTCTCAATGGACACCGGCTGCTCCAAATGTGGCTCTAATAAAATAGCCATCAGGGACATCCGCCAAGTATGCTCGGCAACGCTTTCCTGACGTCCGCTGGACAGGTAGCTGTGGCGCAGTTCAAATTTCAGCCGTTCAGCTAGTTTCAAAACATCGAGAACGGCTCGTAACTGGGCAGGTGTAGCTGGCATGGCTGAAATGTTAGGTCAAAGCAAACTTAAAGAACTTCTGATACTACAACTGAAGAGTAAGTGTTACTCGGAGCAACCGAAATTATGCTTTTGAGTTTTCAGTACCTTTGGGGCTACCAATACAATTCCCCGCAGGCAAGATGCTAGATAAACTGGAAGCCATTCAACAGCGCTTCAACGACGTGAGCGAGCAGCTCACGCAGCCGGAGGCCATGAGCGACATGAAACGCTTCAAAGCCCTAAATAAGGAGTATAAGGACCTCGGCAAAATCGTGGCCGAGTATAAAGCCTATCAGAACGTACTGGCCAATATCGACGGAGCCAAGGAGGTGATTGCGACCGAAAAGGACGAGGACTTCCGCCAAATGGCGAAGGACGAACTCGAAGCGCTGTACCCCGAGCAGGAGCGCCTCGAAGCCGTTATCAAGGACCTGCTCCTGCCCAAAGACCCCAACGATTCCAAGGACGTTATCATGGAAATCCGGGCCGGAGCGGGCGGCGACGAAGCGGCCATCTTTGCCGGCGACTTGCAGCGCATGTACATGCGCTACGCCGAAAAGCAGGGCCTGAAAATGGATTTGATTGACGCCACCGAAGGTACTTCGGGCGGCTACAAAGAAATTATTCTAGCCGTGAAAGGCGAGGACGTGTACGGCAAGCTCAAGTTTGAGAGCGGCGTGCACCGCGTGCAGCGCGTACCAGCCACCGAAACGCAGGGCCGCATCCACACGTCGGTAGCCTCCATCGTGGTGATGCCGGAAGCCGAGGAGCTGGACGTGCAAATCGACATGAACGAGGTGCGCAAAGACCTGTTTATGTCGTCGGGTCCCGGCGGGCAGTCGGTGAACACGACGTACTCGGCCGTGCGCCTCACGCACTTACCCACCGGCCTCGTGGCGCAGTGCCAGGACCAGAAGTCGCAGCTCAAGAACTTCGACAAAGCCTTGCAGGTGCTTCGCTCGCGCCTCTACGAGATTGAGCTGGCCAAGAAGAACGAAGCCGAAGGCGCGGCCCGCAAGAGCATGATTGGCGGCGGCGACCGTTCCGACAAAATCCGCACCTACAACTACCCCCAAGGCCGCGTCACGGACCACCGCATCGGCTACACGGTGCACAACCTGGCCAGCGTAATGGACGGCAACATCGACGACTTCGTGGAGCAGCTGCGCCTGGCCGAAAGCGCCGAGCGCCTGAAGGAAGGAGTAGGATAGGCTTTTGGTTTGTGGTGATTGGTTTTTGGCTGTTGGTAAGCTCTGCTTATCCTATTATACCAGTGATTGGGTTTTGGTCGTTGGTAAGCTCCGCTTCTCCCATTATAGTCTCATAAGAATGAGTCCAGTGAGCCAATCTATTAGCAGCCAAGAACCAAAAACCAATCACCAAAAACCAGCTATGCGCTTTTTACTCCCGTTGCTGCTTGTTCTTTCGGCCTTTCTGTGCCTGCTGCCGGGCTGTGAGCCGAAGGAAGATATACTTACCACCGACGGCAGCGCCAAGCTGGAGTTTTCGGCCGATACGGTCATCTTCGACACGGTTTTCGCGCAGGTGGGCACCGTGAGCAAGCGCCTATGGGTGTACAACCGGAACAGTCGTGCCGTGAAGGTGGACCAGATCCGGCTCAGTGATACCAACCCCGGCACCTATTCACTCATCATCAACGGCGACGAGCTGCCGGCTGCCGCGGGCCTCGAAATCCGGGGCGAGGACAGCCTATTGATTCTGGTGAAGGCCAGGCTCGGCGCCACGTCGGCTCTCAAGCCGTTCCTTGTAACCGACCAGCTGTTGTTCAGCACCAACGATAACGAGCAGCACGTGGATCTGGTAGCTTACGGGCAGAACGCCTATTTCCACGTGTTGGAGCAGATTGGTACCAGCGACGCGCCCAGCACCACGGTCTGGCCCAACGACAAGCCGCACGTTATTTACGGCGCCGTACTAGTGGATTCGCTCTGTACGCTGCGTATTCAGCCCGGCACGCGCGTGTACGTGCACGGCGGCTCGGCCTTGGTGGTACGCGGCACGCTGCTCATCAACGAGAATACCCAGCCTTCTGGCGAGTTGAGAGATGACGACCGAGAAACCTTCGTGCGTTTCCAGGGCGACCGGCTGGAGCCGTTTTACAACGAGATACCGGGGCAGTGGCTGGGCATTCAGTTTGATGCCAGCAGCAGCCGCAACAACGTGGTGAACTTCACTGAAATTAAAAATGCTTCGTTTGGCTTGCTGGTGTTCAACCCTCGCAACCGGCCTCATCCCAAAGTAACGGTGCGCAACACGCTGCTACGCAATATCTCCGGTTCCAACATTACCGCGGGTAATGGGGGCCAAAGCTTCGACGGAGCCGGGGTGCTGAGCTTCTCGGGCGACTTCGACCTGACCAACTGCCTGTTTACTAACTGCGGCGAGTACGCTATAGCGGGCGTCGGCGGTATTTATAACCTGAACTTCTGCACCATCGCCAACTACACGCCGTCGTTCCGGCGCGAAAATAAGTCCCTTACTTTCACCAACGAGCCAGCCACTAACCGGCCGCTGGTGGCCCCGATGACCCTCAGCATCAACATCAACAATTCTATCGTGTGGGGCTCGATTCAGGATGAGCTGTTCTTCGAAAACAGTGACCAATACCGCAGCAGCATCAACATCCGCAACAGCCTGCTCCGCACCCGGGATTACGCCTCTGCCACGGATGCCACCGACAAACCAGGACTGGGAAACCAGGCCCTGAACAACATCCTGAACGAGAACCCGAAGTTCAAACGCTCCCCCGAAAACTTCGGCGACAAGTACGACTACCGCCTCGACACGCTCTCGGCCGCTAGCAACAAAGCCCTATTCAACTCCGCCGTACCGCGCGACCTGCTCAACAAGCAGCGCAGCACCACCGCGCCCGACTTAGGAGCCTACGAGCGCGTAAACCCCTAGTGGTTGTAGAGCTTAGAGCCTAGTGCTTGGTGCTTAGAGGTAAGAAGTAGGCGTTTGTGGTATCGGCTTTCGACGGAATGGAAGTGTGTACTTCTAAGCACTAGGCACCAAGCACTACGCACTAACATATTCCATATGCTGTATTTCCAGAAACGTCTGCGGCTGCCGGCGGTGCGCCGGGGCTTCCACCTCATTACCGATCTGCTGGTGGCCGAGCTGCCCGAGCTGGAGCAAATCCGCATCGGGACGGCGCACTTCTTCATCCAGCACACCTCCGCCAGCCTCAGCCTCAACGAAAACGCCGACCCCACCGTGCGGGCCGATTTTGAGGCGTACTTCAACCAAGCCGTGCCGGAAAACGCCCCCTATTTTCGCCACACTCTGGAAGGCCCCGACGACATGCCGGCCCACCTGAAAGCGGCCCTGCTGGGCCACGCCGTGAGCGTGCCCATTACCGAGGGAGAACTAGCCTTGGGCACCTGGCAGGGCATTTATCTGGGCGAGCACCGCAACCACGGCGGCCGGCGCTGGGTGGTGGCCACGCTCATGGGCACGGAGTAAATTAGCGGCAGAAAGTCGGCAGCGGAATGGACCTTTTGGCAAGCCGCTCCGTAAATGGTTGCGTATGAAGCCGAAATGCTCCGACCTCCGTGCCATGTTTTCCGCCGTTCTATTATTCGTCTCCAAGTCGCTGCCCGGCGTGCTGCTCTCCGCCGCGCTGAGCTTGTTTGGCTGCGCGGATGAACAGCAGACGAATACCGCCGCCTCCGAGCCCGGACCTACGCGCCGCCGGGTGGCCGTGGCCCCGCCCCAACCGCCGAGCGCGCCCAAAGCCGTGTGCACGCTCACCAACGACACATTAGCCGGGCAGCCTTTCGGGGCCGAGCCTACGGTGGAAGAGCTGCTGCGCGCCGGAGCCAAAGTCACGGCCCGCAAGCCGTTCCGCAACGTGCACGAAGCCAACCAGACGGATACCATTCTCACGCTCCGCCACCAAGGCAACGAGTTCGAGTTTTACCGGACTTCCGAGAAGGATTTGCTGCGGCAGGCCGTCATTACCAATTTCCGCCCCAACTATGGCCAGCGCCTGCGCGCCACGCTCACGGAGTCTACGCGGCAGAACGGCGGCCCCTGCGGCCAGCTCCGCCTCCGCGACACCGAGCGGGCCAACAACGTATCCGCCACTTTCACGGCCGGCCAGCCCAGCTTAGCCCGCGTGCAGCCCTACCTGGATTGAGGCGGAGCCGCTCAGAAACTTGAAAAAGGCTTCCCGAGTACTCGGGAAGCCTTTTTTGCTGCGCAAAAGTGCTCCGCGCCAAGTCGGGAGGCACTCCAAGAGTTACGGAAGCGGCCCGGTACAAGTCCCGAGGCACTCTAGGAACTGCGTAAGCGCCTCGGGACTTGTACCGGGCCGCTTCCACAAGTTGAAAAGCACCCTGGGACTTGTACCGAACCATTTCCGCATTCGTGAAAATACCTCGGCACAAGTCCCGGGGTGCTTTCGTAAACACAAAAATGCCCCAACACAAGTCCCGAGGCACTCCAAGGTGTCTAAAACCGAGGTGGGACAAGCCACGGAGCAGCTAGTGAAGTAATGGAAGCAGAACGCGCCGTTTGTTTCCGGGCAGGCGGCTTTTCGCCGCCCGCCCGGTCGATGTAAGCTGACGCTGTACCGCCTCTGTTCAAGCGGCAACAGGCAGCGAAGAGCCGCCTGCCCGGACAGCCGCCGCAACCTACTGCCCCACCTGCGTCCGCACCGAATAGCGCACCGTATCGAACATGACCAGCTTCTGCACTCCTACCACTTCGTACTCCGAGAGCAGACCGTTGCGAGTGCGTAGCCGCAGTTTCTTCTCCGAGTAGAACAGCGCATTATCCTGCTTGATGACGGCCGTAAGCACCTCGGGCGTTGAATCGGCACCGGCTACGGTTAACTGCGTCACGGGCGCGTCGAGGCCGGGGTTGCGCTGGTAGCTGCGGCCGCCGGGGCCCGATGTCACGGTGTACGCGCCGCGCAAGGCGGGCTTGTTGATGTCGGCCTGGTAGAAGACCTGCAACTCCTTGCTCCAATCGAGTTTGGTGACGCGGGTGGTTTCGGCGCTACCGTCGCGTAGCTGCACTTGCTTTTCTACGGCGGGCTGCTGCTGGTTGAGTCGGGCTACCTGCGCGTCCAGAAACCCTTTCACGTCGAAGTAGCTGGGCTTGCGGTTGGCCGGGTTGGGGCGCACCGCGGCATCTTCCGGCCCGCAGGCAGTAAGCAGCAGCAACCCCAGGCTCCAACAGCGGCTAGGCACGCGCACCAGCGGAAGGTTGCAGCAAACTCTGCCCGCTCATATCGGCCGGCTGCGGCAGGCCCATGAGCGCCAGCACCGTCGGCGCGATGTCGCCGAGCTTGCCATCGGCTAGCGTGCCGTGGTAGTCGGTATCGGCCAGGATGCAGGGCACGAGGTTGGTGGTGTGGGCCGTGTTGGGCGAGCCGTCGGGGTTCACCATGTACTCGGCGTTGCCGTGGTCGGCAATAACGATGCAGGCGTAGTTGCTGGCCAGAGCCGCTTCCACTACGTCTTTGGCGCATTCGTCCACGGCTTCGGCGGCTCGCACGGCGGCTTCAAACACGCCCGTGTGGCCCACCATGTCGGTATTGGCGAAGTTGAGCACCACGAAATCCGCCGACTTGGCTTGCAGCTCCGGCACCAGCGCGTCGCGCAGCTCGTAGGCGCTCATTTCGGGCTGGAGGTCGTAGGTGGCTACTTTGGGCGAGTTGCGCAGGATGCGGGTTTCGCCCTCGAATTCCTTTTCGCGGCCTCCCGAGAAGAAGAACGTTACGTGCGGATACTTCTCGGTTTCCGCAATGCGGATCTGCTTTTTGTGGTTGGCTTCCAATATCGCGCCCAGCGTGTTTTCGAGGTTGTCTTTCTCGAAAATCGGCGTCACGCCCGTAAACGTGGCGTCGTAGTTGGTCATGGTGAGGTAGTGCAGGTTCAGCCGCCGCATCTGGAAGGCGTTGAAATCCTGCTGCGTCAGGGCCTGCGTGATTTCGCGGCCCCGGTCGGTGCGGAAGTTGAAGCAGATTACCACGTCGCCTTCCTGAATGGTGGCCAGCGGCAGGCCGTCGGCACCCACCTTCACAATGGGCTTCAGGAACTCATCGGTCACGCCTTCCTTGTACGAGTCGAGCATGCTCTGAATCAGGTTCTGCGACTCCGTGCCCTTGCCGTTCACCAGCAGATCGTACGCCACTTTCACCCGTTCCCAGCGGTTGTCGCGGTCCATGGCGTAGTAGCGCCCCACAATGGAGGCAATTTTGCCGCTGGCTCCGCGCTGCAAATGCTGCTCCAGGTCGTTGACGTAGCTAACGCCGCCCTTGGGGTCGGTGTCGCGGCCGTCGGTGAAGGCGTGGATGAACACGTTGTGCACCTCGGCGTCGTGGGCCAGGGTGCACAAGGCTTTGAGGTGTTCGATGTGGGAGTGCACGCCGCCATCGGAGAGCAGGCCCATCAGGTGCACGGGCTTGGCGTTTTCGCGGGCGTAGGCAAAGGCTTTTTCCAGCGCCGGCATAGTGCCCAGTTTCCGCTCCCGAATAGCTTTGTTGATGCGCACCAGGTCCTGGTACACCACGCGGCCGGCCCCAATGTTCATGTGGCCGACTTCGGAGTTGCCCATCTGCCCGTCGGGCAGGCCCACGGCTTCGCCCGAGGCTTGCAGCTTGCTGTGTGGAAACCGCTCAAACAACGAATCCACGAACGGCGTCCGGGCCTTGTCGATGGCCGAAACCTCCTTGTTCTGCGCCAGCCCCCAGCCGTCGAGAATCACCAACAATACCTGTTTGTTCATGCGGGCAAAGATAGGGGGGCCGCGGCGGACAAGCGGCATTTTCTTATCTTGCCTATCTCGCCCCAAACAACCGGGCGGTGGCCTCCCACGTAGCGGAGGGTTGGCATAATTTTAGCGTACTGCATGAAGAATTTTCTCCTCTAAGATGAAACGTATCTTCTCCCAAGCCCTCGTGCTCGCGTGGCTGCTGCTGACTTCGGTAGTGACCCATGCACAAGGCGAGGCATTCGGAGCTGTACGCAGCGCTCTGCGTAACGCTTCTTCCCGCGAATTGTCGCAGTACTTCGGTGCCACCGTCGACATCAGCTTCGATGGCGACCGGCAAAGCTACAGCGCCACGCAGGCCGAGTTCGTCATGAAAGACTTCTTCGCCAAAACTGCGCCCGTCACTTTTGAGATTATGCACCAGGGCTCCAGCCAGGGCGGCATTCCCTACGCCATCGGCAAGTACAACGGCAAAACCGGCGCGTACCGGGTGTTCGTCAAGATGAAAAACGCCAACGGCACCCTCCGCATTGATACCATGGACTTCACCAAAGAATAACCCCTGTCATTGCGAGGAGGCACGACGACGCAATCCTTCCTCTATCTGCGGAGACCTTCACTTGTAAGACCAGCCCTTGACGTTGTCATACGTCAGGGGCTTTCTGCTTAAATGAAGCTCAGCGCACGGAGAGGAAGGATTGCTTCGCTCCGCTCGCAATGACACGGCATTCCGCGCATCGGCGGCTATGTTCTGCTGATATGACCGGGTAGTGGGGCCTTTTTGCTATTTTTGCGCCGTGCAAAACACCCCCTACCTCACGCCCGAAGCGCTTACTGATTTTATCCGCACCGCCCTCCGCGAAGACGTCGGCGACGGCGACCATTCCTCGCTAGCAGCCATTCCAGACGATGCCCAAAACCGGGCCCGGCTACTGGTCAAGGACAGCGGCGTGTTGGCCGGCGTGGAGCTAGCCTTGCTCATTTTCAAGGAAGTAGACCCTAGCCTGCGCGTGGAACCGTTGCTGTCGGAAGGCAGCCGCATCAAGCACGGCGATATAGTATTGACCGTAGAAGGCCGGGCCCAGAGCATCCTTACGGCCGAGCGACTGGTGCTTAATTGCATGCAGCGCATGAGCGGCATTGCTACGCACACGGCCTACCTCACCAGCCTGCTGGCCGGCACCAAAGCCCGCCTGCTCGATACCCGTAAAACCACGCCCAACTTCCGCCTCTGCGAAAAGTGGGCGGTGCTCATCGGGGGCGGCGTAAACCACCGCTACGGTCTCTTCGACATGATTATCCTCAAGGACAACCATGTGGACTACGCGGGTGGCATTCGGCAGGCCATTGAAGCCACGCACGCCTACCTGGCTCGCACTGGCCGCCAGTTGCCCATCGAAGTTGAAACCCGCACGTTGGCCGAAGTCCAGCAAGCCCTCGATACCGGCGGCATCGCCCGCATCATGCTCGACAACATGCCGCCGGCCCAGCTCCGCGAAGCCGTGCAGCTCATCAATGGCCGTTTCGCCACCGAAGCCAGCGGCGGCATCACGGAGCAGACCATTGCCGAAGTAGCCGCCACCGGCGTCGACTTTATTTCCGTAGGAGCCCTTACCCACTCCACCAAAAGCCTCGATTTGAGCTTAAAAGCTTTTTGAATGGTTGAATTGCTGAATGGTTAAATGGTTGGCCGTTCAGGAATCTATAAGAGCAATTAACCATTTAACCATTCAGCAATTCAACCATTTACCTTCATGCAACTCCCCAACCAACGCGGCGGCCACCGGCAGCAACAGCAGCAAGTAGGCTCGCCATTGGCTATTCGTACCAAAAAACACCAGCTCGATTCCAACCTCTACACTCGCGTGGCCATGGCGCGTGTGTGGCGTAAGGAGTGGTGGTACGCCCTCATTCCGTTTGCCATCGGGGTGCTGCCAGCGGCCATCTGGCCCTCGTGGTGGTGGCTGACGGCCGGCTTGGTGCTTACACTGCTGTTCGTGCTGCTGCGTTCCTCGCAGATTACGGCCGTAACCCAGGTAGAACAGACTAAACCCCTGTTCGAGCGCATGAGCTACGTCATCGACCAGCGCCAGATTGGCCTGATGCAGAACGAAAAAGAAGGCCGTGGCATGGGCGTAAACTGGGAAATGATTGGCCAAGTGAAGCGCGAGCCCGACAGCTACTTGCTCTGGTTCCGCAACCAAGACGTGCCCGCCGACGTCACCGGCTGGCGGGCTTGGGTGGCGCGCACCTTCGAGACCCCCATGTTCCTGCACGTTCCGTTCAAGATCTTCAACTCGCCCAACGACCAGAAGCTGTTCGAGGCTATGCTGCGCCGCAAGAACCTGCTGCCCGCCGCTCCCGCCCCCGACGCAAAATAAAGCCTGCTCTGGACGCTGTTTCTTTCCTCTCAACTCATTCTCTTTCTCCTTATGAATAAGCAAGTTCTGCTTTCTGCCCTGGCTGCTGCCGCTCTTTCCCTGTCTGCATGCAGCACCGAGCCCTCAGACTGGCGGCCCGAAAAGAAGGTGTCGCTAGACATGGTAGAGCCCGGCACCCGCTCTTCCGATAACTTCGACCAGCACACCGATGCTGCTCCTAGCCAGGAGAAAGGTGGTGCCATCGAGCGGCCTATTAGCTCCCATGTGACGCTGGAAAAGAAAGAACTACCCAACGCGCAGCAAGCCACCTCGGCCAACAGCCGCGAAACGCTGGAGAACAAGAGCGACGAGCCCAAAGACGAGAAAGCCACTGCCACCGACCCGGATAAGGCCAACAAGCAGTAGTAGCTCGCCCATGCGCCTTTTTTCTTTCCGCACATTAGCGGCGACGCTGTTATGCTTCGGCGTTCTAGCTAGCTGTGAAAGCCGCTCTGCCGGGCAGCCAACCAGCACCGCGCCAGCCGACAGCAGCGCTGCTTCGGCAGTAGCGGCTGCGTATATCTGCCCGATGGAGTGCGACGGCAGCGCTAGCAACCAACCCGGTAGCTGCCCGGTGTGCGGGATGGCGCTTGAGCCTAATCCTGCGTACAAAGCGCCTGTTCAGTAAAAGTTCTCATTTCGGTTCCACGTACTTCCTGGCGGTGTCTCACGCGCCGGGCAGTACGTGGAACTGCTGTTGATGAAGGTATTTTGTAACATTGTTGCAAGTAACTTTGTCTTATGCCTGCCGGCTTGCCACAAGCGTGTAAAGCCGGCTCAGATGTCATGTATGTTCGCACAAGCTGCCGTTGAGCCAGAGTGGTTCAGTACCTGGTTCGATTCGCCGTATTATCACTTGCTGTACCACGACCGGAATGAGTCGGAGGCGCGGGCGTTTATTGATGCGTTGCTCCGGCACCTGCATCCCAAGCCCACCTACCAATTGCTGGACCTGGCCTGCGGCAAAGGGCGGCACTCCATCTACCTGAGCCAGCAGGGCTACGATGTAACGGGACTCGACTTATCGGCGCAGAACATTGCGGCGGCGCGGCAGTACGCCCACGCTCACCTGCATTTTCACGTGCACGACATGCGCGAACCGCTGCCATACGGCCCATTCGATTTCATTTTCAACCTGTTCACTAGCTTCGGCTACTTTCAGCACGAGAGCGAGAACGTGGTGGCGTTGCGTAACGCCACGGCGGCGTTGCGGCCGGGTGGTAAGATGGTCATCGATTTTCTGAACACGGAGCGCACCGTACGAGAATTGGTGACGCACGAGCGCAAAACTGCGGGCGGCATCGAGTTCCAGCTCTATCGCCACCTCGACCGGGACTTCATCGTGAAGGAAATTGACTTCGAAGCACCCAACGGCCAGCACCACCATTACGAGGAACGCGTGCGGGCCCTAAGCCGGGAGCGGTTTGAAGAGTATTTCCAGATGGCTGGCCTGCGGCTGGTGGAAATCCTCGGCGACTACCACTTGCAACCGTATCACGAAGCCACCAGCCCCCGCATGATCTTCGTGCTTAAAAAATGAAGTTGATGTGCTGATTTATTGGTGTGCTAATGTGCTGTTTCAGCCTTGTCATTCTCTATTAGCACACCAATCCAACAGCACAGAAAAGCCAAAACGTCAAAGTCGGCAATCAACACATTAACACATCAATAAATTAGCACATCAATATGTGGTTCGCTGTTTTGCTGTTGTTTCTTACCGTGCTGGGGGCCGGCTGGTCTACCCGGCTGGTGCCAACGGCCAGCACTACCTGGATGAAGCCGCTGCTGGCTTTCAGTGGGGCGTATTTATTCACGCTCACGATTACGCATCTGCTGCCGGAGGCTCTGCTGCTGGTGCCCGGCAATATGCACCGCATTGGCTATTTCGTGCTGGCGGGTTTCTTTGGGCAGTTGGTGCTGGAGGTGTTTTCGCAGGGAGTGGAACACGGGCACGTACACCACCACACGGCACACGCGGGGCGGGTGCCGTTTCTGCTGCTGTTTTCGTTGGTCATTCACTCTTTTCTGGAAGGCAGCATTCTTGTAAAAGCGCCCGAAGCGGGCACAGTGAGTGACAATTTCTACGCCATCCTGACGGGTGTGGCCTTGCACCATATTCCGGCCGCCTTTGCGCTGATGGCGGCGTTGTTGCTGCGTCTGGGCAGTTTTCGGCGGGCATTACCGTTTCTGGTGCTGTTTGCGCTGGCCGCGCCGGTGGGTATCATCGTCAGCAACTACGTGGTGCTGGAGCAACTGCTTAGCGGCGGCTTGTATGCGGCGCTGCTCGGCTTCGTCGCCGGCAATTTCCTGCATGTATCCACTACCATCCTGTTTGAAACCAGCCCCGAGCATCGACTGAACTGGCCCAAGCTAGCCGCTACGCTGGCTGGCACTGCGCTGGCGCTGGTCGTAGAATTGCTGTAGACCTGGTAACGTTGCAGAGCCGGTTTTGGCGTTGAGTATACATTTCACAACCAATCATCCGCATCTAGCATAGGCCCGTTGCTTCGGAGCATGTGCTCCAACTGACGGGCTCGGGCACGCTGGTGCGCTAGCTCCGTTTGCAGGGCCAGCAGGCGCTGCCGCATAGCCAAAACCACATCAATTCCCTCGTGGCTGAGGCCGAGTTCGTGATGCAAACGGGCGAGTAGTGCCAGGTGGTCCGGCTCGTCGCGGATGGTATCGGTGGTGGGGCCGGCGCCGAGCAAGCCGAGCTCCACGAAGCCCCGCAAATCAACCTCGCTCAACTCGTACTGGGTGGCGCAATCGTGGTAGCTGATGGTTATGAAGTGCGTTTCCATAGCAGATAGAAAAGGTGCGGCTGGTTTCCGCGCCACTACGAGCCGCGCAGAGCAGCGAGCTGGCGCAGGAGTTCTTTTTCCTTGTCGGTAAGGTTCTGGGGGAGCTGCACGGTGAGGCGTAGGTACAAATTGCCGAACTGGCTCGCCTGCTTATACACCGGAAAGCCTTTGCCCCGCAGGCGTAGGCGCGTGCCGTTTTGGGTTTCCGGCTTGATATTGATTTTGACGGGTCCCGCTAGCGTTTCTACTACCTGCTCGCCACCGAGCAGCGCCCGGTACAACGGCACTTGCACTTCCTGGGTCAGGTCGTTGCCGTTGCGTACGAATCGAGCATCGGGTCGCACGCGCAACGTAATGTAGAGCGAGCCATTGGGGCCACCGTTGCGGCCGGGGCCACCTTGGTCCCGGAGCCGAATAGTTTGGCCGTCTTCGACGCCGGGCTGGATAGTGAGGCGTAGGTTTTTGCCGTTGACGGTGAGCGTACGCGGCCCACCCTGGTAGGCGTCTTCCAGCGTCAGTTCTAGCTCAGCCTGGTAATCTTGGCCGGCCCCGGCGCGGGTACTGCGGCCGCCGGCGCCGCCCGTGTTACCGAAGATGGAACTGAAAAAGTCGGAAAAGTCAGCGTCTGCCCCAAAATCTCCCCCGTTAAAGCCGCCCCCGAACCCACCAAAACCACCCGCGCCGCCTTGCTGCTGGTACTGGCTCCAGTCGAAGCCGCCCGCACCGCGGCCGGCTCCGGCCTGCTGGTAACGTTGCCAATCGGCGCCGAGCTGGTCGTATTTCTGCCGCTTTTCAGGGTCAGAAAGCACCTCGTGAGCCTCATTCACTTCCTTGAACTTACGCTCCGCTTCCGGGTCGTTGGGGTTCACGTCGGGGTGGTATTTGCGGGCCAGCTTACGATACGCCTTCTTAATTTGGTCGGTGGTGGCAGTTTTGTCCACTCCCAATGCTTGGTAATAGTCTTTGTAATCCATGAGGGGCAAACAGGGCGGAAAACCAAAGGGAAACAGGAAAAACCAAAAAGCCTGACTTGAAACGCAAATTGCGGCTATGTAGTTGGCCTGCCTACAGCTTTGAGGTACAAGCTATGATACAATGAAAAAAGCCTCTGCGCAACGGCAGAGGCTTTTTTAATGCCTAGTTGGTGCGCAGAAACGTTTAGGCTACCAGCCGGATTTGCTGAATGGCTTCCCGGGCCGTCCAGAGCGGCTGCTCACCTAGCAGGTTGAGACGGTCGGCGCTGATGAGCTCCACATCGGTGATGCCAATGAAGCCTAGCACCTGCCGCAGGTAAGGAGTGGCGAAATCATACGCACTGCCGATTTCCGTGCCGCCCGAGGTGAGAACTATATAAGCTTTTTTGCCCTTCAGCAAACCTTCTGGTCCAGCTTCCGAAAACTTAAACGTAAGGCCGGCCCGGCACACCAAGTCGATATAAGCCTTCATCGCGGCTGGAATTGTGAAGTTATACACGGGCGAGCCTAGCACCAGCACATCGGCGGCCGTTAATTCCTGCACTAGCTCATTGGAGAAGGCCAGTGCCTGGCGCTGTTCGGGCGTATGTTGCTCGTCCGGAATGTAAAAGCCACCAATCATGGTGTCGTTGACGAAAGGCAGGCCGCTGGCGGCGTCGCGGTGGGTAACGTGCAAATCTGAGTGGTGCGAATGCAGCTGGTTCAGCAGCTCTTGCACCAACTTGCGGCTTACCGATTGCTCAGCCCGGCCACTGGAATTCACTACGAGAACGTTCATTTTTCAGGTTTTTAGGAGTTAGATGGGCTAGTTATAATCATTACTATACATTTGTTAGTAGACACATGAATGTGTATTAATTACCTTTTTGTGAGTAACATTGAAAACCAAGCATATGACTTGCGAAAATAATTCTGGACAGCGGTGCCCGGTTCGGTACACCCTCGACCTTCTCGGTGGCAAATGGAAGCTGCCCATTCTCTCGTTGCTACGGCAGGGCCTTAAGCGCTACATCGAGTTGGAGCGTCAAATTCAGGGCATCAGTCCGCGCATGTTGGTGAAAGAGTTGAAGGAACTGGAGCAGCACCAGCTTATCACTCGCACCATTTATGCTGAAGTGCCGCCCCGCGTGGAATATGCCCTCACAGAAGCTGGCCAAAGCATTGGTCCGCTGCTGCGCGAAATGCACGAGTGGGGCACGCAGCACATGGAAGAGCACAAACTAGCCTGAAAGCCGAGCTCTTGAAGCACGCGTGTAGTGGCTAGCTAGAGCTACTGCTTGGGCTAAGTTATTTTTGAACGGAACTTAGACAGAACGAACTAGGCAAAAGAAAGAGGAAATTGCGTTTCGGCGAGAAAAACTAGCCTTGCTTTTCCTAAACGACAGTGGAGCTAGGACTTTTGATGCATAATTGGCCCTGCTTTTGTAGATTACGCTCTTAGTCGTTTCTTGTCTTTTCCCTTTCTCACACAAACGCATTCATGAAACCAGTTGCCTCGTTCTTCTGCACTCTGGCTTTACTGCTGACCGTTGGCAGTGTCGCCGCCCAAGCTCAAGCTAAACTGCCACCCCGTAGGCCCGTGCAGCCCGCCGCTCGAATGGTGAGCAAAAATGCCGCCGTCAGAGATGGCGCGGTTATGAAGGAAGGGAAGCTGCTGCTCACGCAGCAGGGCCACACCAACCCCGTGCTCCAGGAAACCAGCCTCACCAACGGTACTAAGATGATGCCCGACGGTACCGTGACCATGACCGATGGCACCACTGTTGTCATGAAAGAAGGCGACTATCTATCATTGAGCGGCCGCCTAACCACCGCCGCTATGAAAGCCGAGCAGGATAGCCTCAAACAGGCCGCGAAAATCGACCCGAAGGCCAAAGGCAAGAAGAAGAAAAAGAAATAAGTAGAGTTTTTTGCTTACAAAACAGGGCGCACCGGACCAAATCCGGCGCGCCCTGTTGTTTTTGTGGGTCGATGGCATTGCTGGCTAGAACTTCTGCGGTGACTAGCGTTGCGTGTAGTCGCTGAGGATGGCTAAGGCTTCCGTATCGTCGGGCGCTTCAACCACTTCATTGATGACGAACTGCACTTCCGCTTCCGACCACTGCTGCGTTTCGGCGGCTTTGATGAAGGCTTCCAGAGCCACAAAGCGGCCGGGTTTAGCGGGTATAGTCCAGGTAACTTTCTTCTTGATGCGCATAGGAAACGAGTTGCAGAGCAAAGCAGCTCCAGTCTAGCCTTTCTTGACCACCTTGAGCTTCACCGGTGCCACACCAGCGCCAATGATATCGATTTTACGAGCTGCTTTCTTCGATAGGTCGATTACGCGGCCTTTGGCGTGCGGGCCCCGGTCCGTAACGGTAACCTTGACGGAGCGGCGGTTGCGGGGGTTCATGACTTTCACAACGGTGCCGAACGGCAAGGTGTTGTGAGCGGCCGTGAGTTTCTCAGACCGATAAATGGTACCGCTGGCCGTTTTGCGCCCGTCAAACTTGTCGGCGTAGTACGAGGCTTGGCCAGTTTGCGTGAAAGCCGAGCCGCGGCCCGCGCAAGATCCAAGCAAGAGCACTAAAGGCAAGGCAACTACGAGCATCACCCGCCAGCCAAGCAAGGTTGAAGTAGCTGCACGGTTGTTGAGCCGAGTAGAGGAAAATGGCGCGCACCGAGGAGGAAAACTTTTATTCATGGGCAAGGCACTACTATCGAGCCGCTGGTGGCCGCGCCAATAGCGTCATTGGCCACTCAACTCGGCAATACTACGCAAACGCCGCCAACTCCTCAATTGTGCGTAGCGTCTAACGCAGCTGCGGCTCCCGGCTGGTTTTAGAAGGGATGCGCAGGGCCAACAACGTCTTAAAGTTGCCCTGAAACACGTTGAAGTCCACGGCGCCGCGAATGCCGGGAATGTAGGCCTCATCGGAGTGCTGCCAGATAAGCCATTTTTCGCGGGGCAGGCTGGGTTGGTCGACTTCGTAGTGCGCCAGCCAAAGCGGATACTTATCGAAATGGCCGGCGAGATAACGCTTGTAGAAACTATAATTAGAGTAGAACGCTTGGTGTGAGTTCGGTTAGAGGATGTTGCGGGAGAAAAAACGAAAGGTGC
>NZ_JBTYZO010000025.1:0-96934 GCF_057808495.1 Hymenobacter sp. M1-2 | reverse complement strand
CCTGGAAGCCGGGAGTGCCGTCCTTGAGCCGGATAATAGTGCCAGTCCGGCTTTGTCCTTGAATGATGAGCCCGCGCGGGCTGAAGCCGTCCCGGTACGGCCAGTCCAGCGACTGGCTAACCAGGTAAGTGCCCGTGGGAAAGTAAAGTGTGCGAGTCGTGACGATGTAGTCGGCAATAGCCCGTTTGATAGCCTCGGTGTCGTCGGTGGAACCGTCGCCCTTGGCGTTGTAGGGAGCCGCTTTGACGTTGATCAGGCCCGCATCGGCCGGAAAGAGGGCGTCGGTAGATTGGGCTACTGCTAGCGGCAGCCCACCAATACTCAGCCACAACAGCAAGAGCAGAGAAGAGAAAAAACGAACCATCGTAAACAATGTAGGGTGGAGAATAAGATTTCCTTGAAGCAGGAGCTGGGCAACAAAGTAAGCGGAATACCATTTTGAGACAATGAATGTTCTAATTTTTATTCACATTTCAGCGCGAACAAACACCCTGGTTGGGACTTGGTAATATCAAATAATAATGAAATTTACACTTACTACTATTGCACACAATAGATTGAAATTCAGTATTTAATAGAATAATACTCATGTTTGATTCAAAATTATAGTGGAATGTGCAGAGAGGATAGAAGACTAAAAAATATACATTTTAATAAACGATGTTTATCTACATATTACTACAAAATAATGTTCGCGGGAGTGGAGCGTTAGTGCGAAATGACATTACCTTTCTATCAGGTAGACAATATTTCTCAACTTATCAGATCGGGCGCGCCAAATGACCTACTTTTCCATAATAGGCACACTTTGGAAGCGTAGTGCAGTATTTTTGACACGTATTTTCGGACTAGCTCCTAGTACGAAGCCACACACGAGCCTCAGAATAGCACTACCTGAGACGCTACTTAGCTGATATCAGAAATATGAGGCCGGTCTGAGTCGGCCTCGATCGGTAAAGTGTAAGGCAAACAAGGGCGTGCCGACACTGCTTGCAGATACCCAAACTGCCCCCGCGACTGTTACGCCTTCTATTTGAGCCTCTAATACCCTGCTGCGGCATCATCACCTCGCGGGTCGGCGCCACCTTCCAGCTTGCCACCCGGCAGCACCCGAATCACCTCGACGCGACCCCAGGGGTTGCGCGGTTTCAGGGTGTAGCCGCGGGCCCGTAGCGTATCCTCGGCGGCGGGCAACAGGGCGCCAGCTTCCACGTCAATCTGGTCGGGGAGCCACTGGTGGTGCAGGCGCGGCGCAGCCACCGCCTGCTGAGCGTTCATGCCATAGTCGAGCACGTTGAGGCTGGCTTGCAGCACACTCGTGATAATGGTGGAGCCGCCCGGTGTACCCACCACCAGCGCCAGCTTACCGCCTTTGGTGAAGATGGTGGGCGTCATCGACGACAACATCCGCTTGCCGGGCGCAATGGCATTGGCCGCGCCGCCTACCAGTCCGTAGGCGTTGGGCGTACCAGGCTTGCTGCTGAAATCGTCCATCTCGTTGTTCAGAATGAAGCCAGCTCCAGCCACCACGACTTTACTGCCGTAGGCGCCGTTGAGCGTAGTCGTGCAACTCACCGCGTTGCCCTGCGCGTCTACCACGCTGTAGTGCGTCGTCTGGTCCGACTCGTAGCTCGTCAGGCCGGTGCCGGCAGCTACCTGGGCGCTGAGCGTGGCGCGTTGGGGCAGGGTAGAAGCCATGCGCTGCTGGTTATACTTCGTATCTAGCAGCTGCGCGACGGGCACTTTCCCGAAATCCGGGTCGCCGAGGTAGGTGGCGCGGTCGGCGTATACGCGGCGCTGGGCTTCGGTAATCCAGTGCGTGGCTTGCGGGGAGTGCCAGCCGGCTTTTTTCAGGTCGTAGGGCTCCAGCATCTGGAACATTTGGAGCAGCGCCACGCCACCGGAGCTGGGCGGCGGAAAGGCTAATACGTCGTGCCCGCGGTACTGGCCGTGCAGCGGCGTGCGCCACTTGGGCTGGTAGGTTTGCAGGTCTTTTTTGCTGATGAGGCCCTGGCCGCGTTGCATTTCGGCTACCAGCAAATCGGCGGTTTGGCCCTCGTAAAAGCCAGGGCGGCCCTGGTCACGAATACGCTCCAGCGTGCGAGCCAGGTCTGGGTGGCGGATGGTCTGGCCAGCTTTCCACTCAGTGCCCGTGGCGGCGAGGTAGGACGAAGTAGGAGTGAAGCGGCTAAAATTATCCCGGAAGGCATTGAGGCCAGCAGCTTCTCTGGCCGTCAGCACCACGCCTTTCGCGGCCAGGTCCACGGCGGGCTGCACCACGTCGCGCCACGGCAACTTTCCGAGCTTTTTGTGCAGCTCCACCATGCCGGCCACGGTGCCTGGCACGCCCACAGCGCGGTGCCCGAGGGTGCTCAGGTCGGGGATGATGTTGCCCTGCGCGTCGAGGTACATGTCGCGCGTGGCGGCGGCCGGCGCGGTTTCGCGGAAATCCAACGCCCCTTCTTGCCCATCGGCGCCGCGGTACAGCAAAAAGCCGCCGCCGCCAATGTTGCCAGCCACTGGAAACACCACGGCCAGCGCAAACTGCACGGCCACGGCCGCGTCGTACGCGTTGCCGCCTTTTCGCAAAATCTCCACGCCCACGCGCGTGGCTTCCGGGTGCGCCGACACCACCATGGCCTTCTCCGTCACGACGGGCGTAGCGGCGGGAATGGGGGCGGCTAGCGTGGCCTGGTTGGCGGGCGTTGCGGTGGGGGCTGCCGGGCGCGAGCTGGTAGTGCAAGAAAGTAGGGCGGCCAGCGCCAGCGGATAGAAATAGCGTTTCATAAGGGCAAGGTAACAAGGCGACCTAGGAAGTACACGGCAACAAGCGGGAGTGTAAATCGATTTAGTAGCTTGTAGCTAGCTAAGCCTAACGGTTAGTGGCAGGCCTTTACAAGTAGTGAGACCTAAGTACTGAGTAATGAGACAGTTTTTGCTTTGTGTCTCACTACCTAACTTAATACCAACGTCTCGCTACTCAAAAGAGCCGCCGCGCAAAACTCTACTTTTGTCTCTCAGCCATTCGTCATCCACAACCCGAACTCATGCCTCCCGAAATGCTCATCCCGGCCCTGACAACGCCTCATCTGCCCTTGGTGCAGCACGACCCCTGGCTGACGCCCTACGAACCGGTGCTCCGCCGCCGTCTGGCCCGATTAGAAGAGCGGCTCGAAGAAATAAAGGAGCAGTGTGGCTCGCTGGGCAAGTTCGCCACAGCCCATTTGCACCTGGGCCTGAACTACGATGCCCGCCGCCGCGGTTTCTGGTACCGCGAATGGGCCCCCGCCGCCGAGTTCCTGTCCCTCGTTGGTGACTTCAACGGCTGGGACCGGGATGCTACCCCACTTCGGCGCACCGACGACGGGGTGTGGGAAGTGTTCCTGCCGGACCGCGAATACCAGGACCGCCTCACTCACGGCAGCCGTTACAAAGTGCACGTACGCACCGCCCAGGGCGGCAAAGACCGGCTGCCCGCCACCCTACGCCGCGCCGTGCAGGACGAGCAAACCCACGATTTTGCCGGCCAGGTCTGGCGCCCCGAAACGCCCTTCGCCTGGACCGACCAGAAGTACCGCATTCACAACCACGTGCGCGAGCCGCTCATCTACGAGGCGCACGTGGGCATGGCCACTGAAGAAGGCCGCGTGGGCACCTACCGCGAATTTGCCGATAACGTGCTGCCCCGCATTCAGGCCGGCGGCTACAATTGCGTGCAGCTGATGGCCGTGATGGAGCATCCCTACTACGGCTCGTTCGGCTATCACGTGGCCAACTTTTTCGCCGTTAGCTCCCGTTTTGGCACCCCCGAAGACCTCAAGTATCTGGTGAACGAAGCCCACCAGCGCGGCCTGGCCGTGCTGCTCGATGTGGTGCACTCGCACGCCGTGAAAAACGAGGCCGAAGGTCTCGCCGACTTCGACGGTTCCGGCGGCCAGTACTTCCATCAAGGCCCGCGCGGCGACCATCCCGGCTGGGACTCCAAGCTTTTCGACTACGGCCGGCCGGAGGTGCAGCGCTTCCTGCTCAGCAACCTGCGCTACTGGCTGGAGGAGTTTCATTTTGATGGCTTCCGCTTCGATGGCGTGACGAGCATGCTCTACCACCACCACGGCGAGGGCGTGGCGTTCAGCTCCTACGACCAGTATTTTGGTCCCGAAGCCGACGAGGATGCCATTCTGTACCTACAGATGGCTACCACACTCGTCCACGAGATAAAGAAGGGCGCGTTGCTGATTGCCGAAGACATGAGCGGCCTGCCTGGTCTCTGCCGGCCCATTCGGGAAGGTGGCGTGGGTTTCGATTACCGCCTGGGCATGGGCATCCCCGACTACTGGATCAAGCTGCTCAAGCACACCCGCGACGAAGATTGGAACCTGCACGCGCTCTGGCACACGCTCACCAACCGCCGCGCCGGCGAGAAAACCGTAGCCTACGCCGAAAGCCACGACCAAGCATTAGTCGGTGACAAAACCCTCTCGCACTGGCTCCTAGACAAGGACATCTACGAGCACATGCACAAGGACGACCCCAGCCCCGTGGCCGACCGCGGCGTGGCGCTGCACAAGATGATTCGGCTGCTCACGCTGAGCTTAGGCGGCGAAGCCTACCTCAACTTCATCGGCAACGAGTTTGGCCACCCCGAGTGGGTTGATTTTCCGCGCGAGGGCAACAACTGGAGCTACCATTTCGCCCGCCGCCAATGGAGTCTCGGCGACAACCCTGACCTAAAATTCAACCAGCTGCTACAGTTCGACCACGCGCAGCTTGGGCTGGCCCGCAAGCACCACCTGCTAGCCAATCCCGCCGCGCACCAACTCAACATCGACACCGACAACCAGGTGCTCATCTTCGAGCGGGGGCCGCTGGTGTTCGTGTTCAACTTCCACGTCACGCGCAGCATCTTCGACTACCACTTCTTCGTGCCGCATTCTGGCCGTTACCGCATCCTGCTCAGCACCGATGCTCCCGAGTTCGGCGGCCACAACCGCGTAGACACGTCCTTGCTCTACGAAACCTTCGTGGAAGAAGGCATCAACAAACTAAGCCTCTACGTTACGAGCCGCACCGCCTTGGTACTGATCCGGGTAGGGTAGAAAGTAGCCAGCGGCGTTTTTGGCCAATTGTGTCAGCCAGAAACGCCGCTGGTTGTCTGAAAACATCTTTCAGATTTACTTGAGCTTATGGCCCGCTTGGGCGCCTTCCAACACATCTTGGATGCGGCGCAGGCGGGCCTCGGGCTTTTTAGCCCGTTCCACCCACTGCACATACTCGCGGCGGTAGGGATAAGCCAGCTGGTCGAACTTGGCGCGCAACCCGGCCCGTTCCAGGGCGCGGGTGAGATCCTCGGGCACCACGAAACCGGGCTCATCGGTGTCCAGCGTCATCGTGACGTGCACGGGCAGGCCCCAGGTCTTGCCGATGGTGTTGCGCAGCTGCTTGTTTACCGTCAGGATATGGTGGCCGTCTTCGTCCAGGGTGAGCGGCAGACGAAATGGAAAACCGTCGAGAGTGCCGCGCACGTGTACTTGGCCCCGCTGCCCAAATACTTCCGGCACGCTAAACGGCACGAAAAGAAAGACGCCGCCATCGGTGGGATGCAGCTCCAGCGTGGCGTCGAAAACCTGTTCCTGAGAATCAGACATGGATATTATTAAGTGAAAGAGCCGGCTTTTTCAGGATGAAAACGCGCAGCTGATTTTTTATCTGGCTAGCCGCCTTGCTACCGATTGAGAAGTACACTGGCTACGTAGTTGGGACAATTCGGCTTCCGCAGTCCAACCAACATATTGCTTCAAACAGCGTGAGCCAGCCCAACAAAGGTAGCCCCGGCCACCAGAGTTACGCCGGTTTCGCTGTCAACTTCTTGGATGAGGCTTGGTTTTCGAGTGCGCTAATCAGTCAGTCAACAGTAAGCACACCGGCTATTAAGTAGGGCTCAGAAACACCTACGCCTGTCTCACTACTCATGTCCCACTGTCGCATATCTCATCTCTCACCGCTATTCCGGCGAGACTTCACGCAAGGCCGCCAAGATGGTTTCTGCCAGCTGCTCCGGGTCGTTGGCGGTGGCGGATGAGAGGCGGCGTACCCGTTGTGGTGGCAGTTCGTGCAGCTCTAATACGCGCAAGGCCAGAGCAGAAGAAGCCGCTAGCACGAGGTCGGCGCGACGCAGGGCCAGCCGCTCCAGTTCCATTACCCAGCCCCGGTCGGCGGCGGTGCCCCGGTCCTGGGCCAGCGTGTGCACATACAGCACCAACGGCTTGCCCGTCAGCTGCCGGATTTCCATGCCCGCCAGCCACGAAGGCCAATCGGATGCATATATCACCGCGAAATCCTGGCTGGCCGCTACCCGCGTGGCGAAGCGGGCGTATTGAATAACCCGAAAATTCATGCTGGCGTCGTCGGAAGATTCGGTGCGCAAAGACTCTAGCGCCACGTCCAACACCGACTGCCGCACTACCGGAGCTGTTGATTGGGGCGTGGTTGCGACTTGAATGGTGGCCTCCTCTGTCTCAGGTGTTGCCTCGTCGGAAGCTAAGTCGGTGGCGGGCGGACTTAGAGCTTCCGTTTCCTGCGCCTCCGGTTCAGCAGTGGCCTCAAAAGCATCTGGATTGAGCAGGGTAGCGGCTGCCGGGTCCGTGCTCGGCGCCGTTGGTTCAGGAGCCGTAGCTACGATAGGAACGGAGAATGCAGTAACCTCCGGGGGCGCCGTGCTGCCCACGTAAGGCGCAGCCGGGGCCGTGAAGTCGGTGCTGCGGCGGCTGGAATCATCGTTGTGGCCAGCGTTACCGCCCGCGCCATTATTGGCAGCAGTTGGCTCCGAAGCACCCAGGTACGGAGCCGCGGGCGACTGCCACGTTGCCGGATGAGTACCGCTAAGCTGCGTTTCCAGCCGGCCCAATTCCTCAGTAGTTAGATTGCCTAGCCCCACCACGTTAGCGGTGGCAGACAGGCGCACGGGCTCCGATAGATAGGGAACGAGCAGCGTCAGATCGGTGCTGGGGGCCAGGGCAGACACTAAATCGGGCTGGGCAGTTGGGCCGGTTTGTACTCCGGTGGGCGCGGCGGGGTCATCCCAACCCAGCAGCAGTACCTTAAGCGGAGTAGTGGTCATGAGCAGTAACGAAGTAGGCGAGACACTAGCGAAACCGCGTTGCTGAGACTGTGCAGGCGGTTTTAATTAATCATTAGTCAATGTTAGGCAAAATTCGCGGGATTCGTTTTTACCTTCGCAAGCTGAACATGAGCTTTCCCGGCGCCTTCGGGTTCTTTTTGCTCAGTTGCTCCTCTCCCTCAGTCTTACGCACACCATGAACGATAATAGTCTCCAGCTAAACAATTACATGGTAAACGACCTGGCCGCGAAAGCGAAACAGGAGTTCTTCCCTGGTAAAGTTATAGCTGGCCGCCAGGAAGGTCACGATTTTGTTTTTCGTTGCGACAACGAAGTGCAGTTGCGCCTCGAAGTTATAACCGACAAAGTTCTGCGCTTCCGCTACGCCACTGAGGTTGGTTTCGGACCCGATTTCAGTTATGCCTTTCCCGACGGTGTGCCGGCCCGCCAGGCGCCGGTGTTCCTGGAGTTTCGCGAGCGGCCCGATCACTACCGCATCACCACCGACCGCCTGATTTGCACCGTTGCCAAAGACGGGCTGAAAACGCGCGTCCTCGACCGCTCGGGCTCCGTGCTGGTGCAAGACGAAAAGGGCTTCCACTGGGAGTATGAGTACGATACCGGCAACGATATCGTGAAGATGAGCAAGGCGGTGCAGAGCGGTGTGCACTACTACGGCCTCGGCGACAAGCCCGACAACATGAATCTGCGTGGCAAGCGCTTCACCAACTGGGGCTCCGATACCTACGGCTACGTGAAGGGCACCGACCCGCTCTACAAGAACATTCCGTTCTACCTGGAACTGCAGCAGAAAACGGCCCACGGCATCTTCTTCGATAATTCCTTCAAAGCCTCCTTCGATTTTGCCGCCGAGCGGGCCGACGTGACGAGCTTCTGGGCCCAGGGTGGCGAGATGAACTACTACTTCATCTACGGCCCCTCGCTGCTGGAAGTAACGCAGGAGTACACCCGCCTCACCTGCCCGCCCGAACTGCCGCCGCTGTGGGCTCTGGGCTACCACCAGTGCAAGTGGAGCTACTTCCCGGAAAGCAACGTCAAGGAGATTGCCAAAGGCTTCCGCGACCGCCAAATTCCCTGCGACGCGCTCTACCTCGACATCGATTACATGGATGGCTACCGCTGCTTTACGTGGAGCCCCCAGCACTTCCCCGAGCCCAAGCGCATGGTGCAGGAGCTGGCCGCCGATGGCTTCAAAACCATTGTCATCATCGACCCCGGCATCAAGATTGACCCCAACTACAGCGTATACACCGAAGGCCTGGCCGCGGACTACTTCTGCCGCCGCGGCGACGGCCCGCTGATGCGGGGTTCCGTGTGGCCCGGCCTCTGCAACTTCCCCGACTACACTCGCCCCGAAGTGCGCGAGTGGTGGGCGGGCCTGTTCAAGGGCCTCATCGAAGAAACCGGCGTGAAAGGCGTGTGGAACGACATGAACGAGCCGGCCGTGTTCGAGAAAGGTACCTTCCCCGACGACGTGCGCTTCCACTACGAAGGGCACCCGGCTTCGCACCGCAAGGCCCACAACATCTACGGTATGCAGATGGCCCGCGCCACGGCGGCCGGCGTCAAGCAGTTCGCGTATCCCAACCGTCCGTTCACCATCACGCGCAGCACCTACGCCGGCGGGCAGCGCTACTCCTCCGCCTGGACCGGCGACAACATTGCTTCCTGGGAGCACCTCTGGTTGGCCAACATTCAGTGCCAGCGCCTGAGTATTTCGGGCTTCAGCTTCATCGGGTCCGATATTGGGGGCTTTATCGATACGCCCGACGGCGAGCTGTACGTGCGCTGGGTGGCGCTGGGCGTCTTCCACCCGTTCTTCCGCACCCACTCCTCCGGCGACCACGGCGACCAGGAGCCGTGGAGCTTCGGCGAGCAGTACACGGAGCTGGCCAAGAGCTTCATCGAGCTGCGCTACCGCCTGCTGCCCTACATGTACACCACGTTCTGGCAGTACGCTACGCAGGGCACGCCCATGCTGCGCCCGCTCACCTTCCTCGACCAAACCGACACCGAAACCTACCTCCGCATGGCCGAATTCGGCCTCGGCGACCATCTGCTGATCTGCCCCATCACGCAGGCCGGCGCCGATGGCCGCTGGATGTACCTGCCCCGCGGCGAGTGGTTCTACTACTACACCGACGAGCCCAAAACCGGTGGCGCCGAAGTATGGGCCGCCGCCGGCCTCGATCGAATTCCGCTGTTTGTGCGCGCCGGCGCGGTTATTCCTTTCTATCCCGTGCAGCAGTACGTAGGCGAGCAGGTGATTGAGGAGGTGACGCTGCACGTCTACTACAAAGTCGGCCAGGAAAGCAGCGTCCTCTACGATGATGGTGGGGAAGGCTACGGCTACCAAAACGGCGGCGCCACCACGCGCCGCTTCACCGTCACGGGCACCGACAAAGGTCTGCTGCTCCAGCAAACCACCGAAGGCAACTATCAACCCAGCTTCACGCGCTACCGCGTGGTACTGCACGGTTTACCCTTCGGCGCCAGCGCCTTCAGCACCGACGGCCAGCCCGCCGAAGCCCTGGAAGCAACTCTCGAAACCGGCCTCACGCTGCCCGCCATCATAGTAGCCGCCAACTTCACGGAACTAGTAGTAGGCTGATAGCAGTTTGCTCGCCTGAAAGCCAAAAAAGTCCCGCGCTGAGTTCAGTATGGGGCTTTTTTGGCTTCGGGCTGAAGCTGCAAGTCTAGCTGCAATATTGGTTTGACTGAACATAACACCGTTGGGCCGCTGCCCGTTGATTGGGTTGGACCGTTGCAATTGCTTGCTGATGGCCGCTTTACCAGATTGAGGAAGCAATAGCCAAAGTTTCCAATAAAATTAGGTGACTTGGCGGGCTACTGAGTTAATTTCTCTTTCCCATGGCTCCACTACACCACAAGCCTTTTTCGCGCCGGAACTTCCTGCACGGCTCTGCCAGCGTGGCGGGCTTGGCACTATTACCCACGCTGGCGTGTTCGTCGGGCGCTTCGCCTTCCAATAACCACAACATTATTGGGCCACGGCCCGGCTATACTCCGCAGGTTGGCACGTTGGTGTCGATGATGGATTGGATGCGGGCCGTGGTGTTGGACTCAGCACAGGGACTCAACCAAGCCGCCCTTGACCACCAATTCGACCCCGAAGCCAACTCCATCGGCGCTTTGCTGCTGCACTTGGCGGCCGTGGAAGTATACTATCAAGCCAATACGCTAGCGGGCCGGCCCGGCTTCAATGCCCAGGAAAAGCAGCAGTGGGGCGCCGCCATGGACCTCGGCGACGCGGCCCGCCGCTCCATCCAGGGCCATAATCTCGACTACTACCTCAACACGCTGCACGAAGTGCGGGCCAACACGCTAACCGAACTCCGCCAACGCGACGACCAGTGGCTCATGGCCGTGGACCCTACTTTTTTCGGTAAGCAACCCACCAACAATTACTGCAAGTGGTTTCATGTGGTGGAACACGAATCCAACCACAATGGCCAGATCAAATGGCTTAAAAGTCGGTTGCCTGGTTAAAAATATTGTGTTGAAGTATATTCAAAATACTAGCAGGAATTCTCTTCAGGAAGGTTTATTCCACCAGCAACTGCCGGGAATAGCCACCGCCGCGCACCACGTACATACCAGGAGCTAGCCCAGCGGGCAGTGCCAGATCGAGCAAGCCGGTGTTTGGTAGCACTGCGCTGAGTAGTGTGCGGCCCGCCAGGTCAAGAAGTTGTATGGGTTGGCCAGGCGCAAGGCCGGATAACGTTACGTGGCCTCGGGTGGGATTAGGCCAGAGCTGTAAGGAACTGCTGATGCTACGAGGTATGGTCACGGCCCGAACCGGCGAGAAGCTTTCGGTGCCGTCGGTGTCGGTTTGGCGCAGACGGTAGTACACGGTGGAGGTTCCGTAGGTGGGTAAAGCGCCGTCAGTGTAGCGGTAGGTAGTGGGGGCCGAGGTATTGCCTTGCCCAGCTACCCAGCCCACGCGGCGAAACGTATTGCCATCACTGGAAACCTCTACGGCGAAACCCACATTATCCTTTTCTGAAGCCGTGGTCCAGGTCAAGTTCGCTGTAGCATTGTAAGCTTCGGCCGTGAAGCTGGTCAGCTCCACGGGTAGCGGACTATCCAGCGGGAGGTTGGCATTGTTGATGGCGAAGAAAACGTTGTCTAGCGCCTGCACTTTCAGCCGGGCCTGCCTGGTGCGCACACCGCCCGGCAGCCGCACTTGCGCCTCGCCATCGTTGGGCGTGCTAGCCAGCAGCACCGTGGGAAAATTACGGCCCCCGTCGGTGGAAAGCAGCACCTGTACATTCGCGCAGCTTATTGGAGGCTGGTTGGTACCCGCTACGTCCCAGGTGAGGGTGTAAATACCGTTAGATGGTGTCCAGAAAGGGAAGCTGGGAGTTGTGATCTTGAACGGTCCGGCCTCAGCCACGGTCAGGGCTATGTTGGCGGCTGCCACACCACGGCGGTTATCGCGGGCGGTAAGACGAAAATTAAGAGAACGGGCTACTTGAGGCAGTATTTCTCCCAACGAAACCGTGTTGCTCAGAATAGCCGGCAACGCCGGAAACGTGCGGGTGGGGCTGCTCACGGGCGCAAAGCTGCGAAACAGTGGCGGCCCGGACGCATCGGTTGCCGCCCCGGCCAAGCCGCTGGCACTGCCGAGGTCTAACTCTTCCCAGGAATAAGTGAGAGCATCGCCATCAGGGTCGGTGCCACTGCCAGTGAGGGCGAAAGGAGTGTCCTGCGGAATGAAATAAGTGCTGGGAGGGACACTCACACTGGGCGTTTGGTTGCCAGTCTCGGTGGTGGTGCCGCACCTAAGCCGCCGTAAAATGGCGCTGATGCTGCCAGCATGAAAATATTGGATGGCTTCGCCTACGTCATCGGGCGCGCAACGCGAGTCATAGGACATGATCGTGTTACCGGCGCCGGGCTCATAAGCCGTGTTCGCATCACGATTACCCCTGCACAGATCTTGCTCACCATTGAATGTATGCCCAGATCCAAGCTGATGCCCGACTTCGTGTATGAAAACTGTAGCCATAAACGAGGCCGAAACCGCGGTGGACGCGCCGCCCGCTGGCCGACCCGACGAGCATACCACGCCAACGTAAGCAACACCCGAATAGCCGCCAGCTCCGCGGTAGCCCAGTACGTGCCCTATATCGTAATTGCCGGCTCCAATAATATTTCCTACTATACCATCATTGGCGTTTGCTAGGCCCAGAGAGCTGGTATCAAGATACGGATCAGTGGCTGGGTTGAGGTAGATGAGCCGGTCGGTATTATCTATGAGTCGAAGCCGCAAAGACAGGTCTCGCTCATAGACGGCGTTGGTGTTGTTGACCAGCGCTGCCATGCTGAACAGCGTACCGAGCACGGTGCCGCCCCCTAGGTTCTGTACATACTCACCGGTGGCAGCTAAGGCTAGCCGTATGGTGAGGAGCTGGGAGCCGTACGGCGCTGGCGCGTCGGGTGGAGTACCGCCTAGCGACCCTTCGGTACGCCCTGGCACCGGCAAAGCCAGGCATTCGAAATCGACGGCAACTTCCCGCCGACTCTGGTAGCGGACAGGGGCGGTGGAGCTAGGGGCTATGCTGAGCGTGTTAGTGGCAGTAAGCACTTGGGTGTGCAAGCCAGCGGGAGCCCAGGTCAACCGGACCGAAGCGGAAGGCTCGTCGAGGGAGCGGCCGGCGTAGGTGCGAATCTGCGGATAGCGAGCGGCCAACGCTGGCGCTAGCACGGGCACCTGCGTGATGGCGAAACGGTGCAGTGTACCATCGGGATAAGGCAACTCTATGGTTATAGCCTCAGTAGGCCGAGTTTCCGGCGGTGCCAGCGCCAGCCGGTTCGCTAACTGAAGCGTATCAAGCGTGAACCAACGCCCCACCTCACTCTCTGCGCCAAGAGAGGCCGGCGCTGATGTCGCCTGCCAAAGTGTGCTTTTCAGCTGTGCCAGCCCCAGGCAAGGCCGTAGCAATAGCAGCGCAAAAGCAAGTAGCAGTTTGCCTTCCAGTAAGTTTTGTTTCATAGTCGAGCGCAGAAGTAATCGGTATATCTAACTCCCTGCCCTGTATCATGGGAGTTCAAGACCCAAAGCAGCAATAACATCTGTGCAGCTGCTAGGAGCAATCAAATATGATAACTATATATAAGAAAACTACAGTGGAAAAGAATAAAGTAACAAGCACCCAAGTCGCGGGGCAGAGGGAGAGCACAGAAAAAGGCTGCTTTGATAGAAACAGCAAAATTTGAAGCCTTAAGCTACGTGCAGGCTAAACCGGTACAGCAATCGCCCAAACGATTCAAGCTCTGGTGCGTTCAGCAAGTAGCTGTTCCGATTGAACGTAGAAAGCCTTGAACAACTGTTGTAAAGCGCTCTGGTTGGTCTAAGTGGAGCGCGTGGCCAGCTTCCCGGATTTGCTCCACTTGCAGTGCCGGATTAAGACGTTGCAACTCTTCCGCAACAGCAGCTGAAATCACACCTTTATCACTCCACAGAAGGAGGCTTGGAACGCAAATCGCACGTACTACCTGCTTATAATCGGGGTTTGGGGGCCTGAGAACATCAAAAGCACGCATACTGGTTTGCAGTCGTGCCTGAGCGAATAGCTCCAGAGTTTCCGATGATCGGTTAGGATGTCTAACCCGCGCATCGGCCACTACTTCATTCAATGACCTAGTAAGCATGTTGCTATGCTGCTCAGCCACGTCACTATCATGAACTTCGCGCTGCACTGTTGGGCTCAGAAAGGTTGGGTCAGCTAAGATCAGACCACGGACCAGATTGGGTCTACGACTTGCCACCACGGCAGCCGTCATACCGCCCATAGAATGCCCGAGCAAGAATGGAGGCGGAAGTCGTAGAGCATCTATCAACCCGGCAATATCGTTTGCATGATCTTCGTATCGATATCCAGCGGCAGGTGCACTCGACTGGCCATGCCCCCTGGCGTCCGGCATGATTACGTCATAGTCGTGCTCCAGCACCCGTGCCAAACCTGACCAGCACAAGCCATTCGTCATTAAGCCGTGTAGCAGAATTATAGGCGGTTTATTGCCTCCGGTTCTTATATAGTGTAGCGTAATTTCGTTTGTTTCGCAGATTGCTGTACTCCAGTTAGGCATTTTTTCCGAGCGTATAATTCACGGTAAAATTAATCAGCTCAGGTTGCGGATGCCGACAGGCGCAGGGCATAATAAAAGCCCGTTGCAGTAGCAAAAACGAGGGCTCAGGTCTTCGACCAACCGTAATCCTTTCCTTGTCATACTAGAATAGACCGTTGCCGTTCCCTGATCTATTGGCAGAAACCCCACTGTTTTATCTATGCCTGATTCGCTACCTGCCTCTACACTCGTTGGACCTGCTATTCATGTAAGCTGGTGCACGGTTTCGGTTGAGGACTACGAGGCCATCCATAGCGAGCAGCTGAGCCGCCGCAATAGCAGCGGCCATACCAGCCGAGAACGAGTGGAACCGCCCGAACCTGATGAGCCGACAACGCCGGAGCCTACTTGGAAACGCCTGCGCAGATGGTTTGTAGTGCTAGCCGTAAGCGCTGGGCTGATTTATTGGTTTCCGATGCAAATAGCCCATTTTTTGCTCCGGCTGGTGAAGACCATATTGCTGCTAGCGGTGCTGTACGGAGCCTCGTTCCTCTACAACCGTCGGCACTATAAAGCGGCCTACCACCAAAGTCCGACGGCGCAACACCGTACCTACTTCGAAGTAAGTTTCGAGGGAATATTGGTCCGACAGGCGGGTCAGGAAACGTATTGGCCCTGGAACACGCTTTATCGCGTGCGCCGCATCAGTCCCTGGCTGCTGCTCTACACTTCTACGGAAGACTGCTACTACCTCGACTTACGCCAAGTGCAGGAACCCGCCACGTCGGCCGATCTGCTGGCCCTGCTACGTCTTGCTGGCGTGCGTGTGAGGTAGCAGCCCAGTTATAAATTATAGGCGACGCCGCCCGAAACCCCCGTGGATTTGCCCAGGTTGCGGCCCGCTACATAGGTCGTAGCTCCCACTGTCAGGCCAAATCCTTTAGCTATGGGCCGAAACGCACTAACGCCCAGGCGCACGAAATCGACGCGGGTAGAAGGGAAGAAACCCTCGAAACCAGGCTGTAAAACGTCGGTGCCGCTCTTGTCCGATTTTTGAAAAGAGGCTAGGGCATCCACGTAGAGCTTAGGGCCGGCGTAACCCAGCTTCGCTTCCGCTACGAAGGCATTGGGAGCCTTATTGTCGCGGACGCTGTACCCGGCCTGACCCGTCGCAAACACTCCCGACAGCGTTTTCAAGTGCACCACCCCCTGCGCCGACACCTTGTTGGCCCGATTGCCGATAGCAATGATGTATGCTAGGCCCGGCTCTGATTTATAGTCGCTTACGGGAGTGCTGCCGCTTACTACCCCTAGCACATCCAGCACGTTGGTGCCTATTTCCTTGGAAAATAGCTTAGCCTTTAGTAGCAAGGTAATATCCTGTAGGCCAGAACGTTTATTGACATAATTGTTCTGCTGTAACACTTGCTCGTCGGCGTAGCCCTTCGACTGAATCCAAGGCAGACTCACTACTGCTTCCAGCTTATCGGTTATACCGTAGTTGGCATACAGATTCACGGAGCTAACCTCCACCCGGTCGAAAATGGGCACCCGATCAATCTTCGCCGGTGCCAGGTACACACTCTGGTAGCGCTCCACGGTGCCCGATACAACCACGGAACCGTGACCCTTACCCGGCAGAAAACCACTCACTAAGCTTTGCGCTTTACTAGCGGAAATTCCGCCAACGCTCAGCAAGGAAAAAACAATCAGAGAACGGTAGGAGTATGGCATAAGTAAACTAGTAGAGCAAGACAAAGCTACGCAAAGACTTCCGGAAATTATTCAAGAACCGTACCTTTAACACGACGTTCGTATTTGGGAAGCAGTTGGCGCGCTAACTACGAACTTGCTTCGTTAATTGGATTTGAAATAACCCAAATCCGAACAGAAATCTTTTCCGTTTCTACGTCTGCTTAGCGGCCCACCATGTGCCTTACCTTTGCTAATCCTCTTTCATTCATGAAGAACACTCTACAAACTTGGTTTGCTACGCTTGCCGTTAGTTCCTTGCTGCTGGCTGGCTGCCAGAAAAATGATGACGTTGCCCCGACTATTGCCAGCATCGCCGTTGCCAATCATGATTTCCAGATTTTGGAAGACGCAGCTATTAGGGGGGAGCTAGTTGGGGTATTGTCTGAAAAAAATCCAAATGACCCGGAAGGTAACTACACCGTTTTTGCTCCCACTAATGAGGCCTTTGAGCGCCTCGGAATAAAGTCTGCTACGGACTTACTGAATCTGCAAAAATCGTTTTTGGTTAGTACGCTGCTCTACAACGTCACGAGCGGTACGTTGGCTGGCACTGATTTGCAGGATGGCCAAACCTCTCCCTCGCTGCTGGGCCCGAGCCGGCGCATTATCAGCCGCGGCGGCAGCTTATACGTCAATGGCTCAAAAATTATTGGCACCGACGTCAAAGCTTCTAATGGCACTATACACACCACAGACAAGGTTTTACTAGCTACCGGCGCTGATATTGTACAATCGGCAATAGCGTTGAAGGATGCGCAGGTCTTTACCACCCCCGAATTAAGCTTTTTGGTGGAAGCCGTACTCTACACCGACCTGGCGAGTACGCTATCAGCGTCGGCGGGCAGCCCGCAATTCACCGTTTTCGCTCCCTCCGATCAAGCGTTCAAGAACTTAGGTGCTGAGTTGGGCGTGCCCCTGAACGTACCGGCCGACATCCGCCGGCTCCCGCAAGCAACGGTTAAAGAAATACTCCTAAACAGTGTAATACTGGGTGGGCAGTTTACTGCGGAGCTACCCGAAAGCACGCAAGTTGCTACGGCCGGGGGCAAGCAACTCACACTTGGTGCCTTCAACAACGGCTTACTAACTGTGAAAGGTGGTGGAAATGCTGCCGCTGCCAACATGGTAATTCCGGATGTGCAGTGTACCAACGGGGTCGTGCACGTCATTGACCAAGTGCTACGGCCCTAGTTGGAAAGCTGAACAAGCGCGGCAAGTGGTTGGTCTACTATTCAAGACGGCTGGGCCAATTGCTGGATTAAATTGTTGATGGGTTGCCGTACTTGTGGCTCCGGAGGCCAAGCCGTTAAAGAAAAAGGCTGGCCACGCATCTTGTTCTCATCCATTCACTGCATGAAGAGGTTGGTTGTTGTGTCCACGTACGGTTGGTTGACGGCCTTATTGCTCCTGCTGGTAGTTGGTCGCGTCCAAGCGCAGGCTCCAGCAAATCCGCGCTACTCACTCGAAGGGCAATGGAAAGGCGCCCTGACAGTACCCGGTGGCAGCCTTCCGCTCACGATTACCATAACGGAACTGGCCGATGGCAACCGCTTCGCCGTGCTCGACGTGCCCATGCAGCGGGTAAATCGGGAGCCAATGACGGTGACGCCACGAGGCGATACGCTCACCTTCGAGGCGGAGCGAGCGGGGTGTCGCTTCGTGGGCAAGCGTTCCGCCGATGGCCAACAGTTGCTTGGCGTCTGGCAGCAACCCGGCTACAGCACTCGGCTGTCGCTGTTGTTTGTGCCTTCCGCGGCCCCCGCAGCGCCCAAAACCTTCAAGTTTCCGCCGCCCTACCGCGTAGAGGAAGTGTCGGTGCCTAACGCCACCGACCACCTGCGGCTAGCGGGCACACTTACCGTCCCCGCGGGCGAAGGCCCGTTCCCGGCCGTCGTGCTGCTCTCCGACCAGGACGCGCAAACCCGCGATGCCGCGTACAACGGTTTTCCTCTCTTCGGCAGCCTCGCCGACTATCTCACCCGCCGGGGTATTGCCGTGCTGCGTCTCGACGACCGGGGCACGGGCCAGTCGGGTGGTGACTCCGCCACTGCTACCATCGCCGACCGGGTGCGCGATGCGCAGGCGGCTCTTGCTTTCTTGCGCACCCGCCCGCTCATCGACATTGCTCACTTGGGGCTGGTGGGCCACGGCGAAGGCGGCAATGCGGCGCTATTAGCGGCGGCGCAGCCCTTGCCACCTAATTTCGTAGTCACGCTGGCCGCCGCCGGGTTGCCGGGCCGGGAGTTGCTGGCGCAACAGCGGCCGTCGCTGCTGCTGCGGGCCGGCGACGCCGATACGGCTCTGCTAGGCTTAGCACGGCGGGAAGATGTGGCCCGAAGAGAAGCGCTGAAGCAGGCCGAAAAACTGCGGGACTCGGGTTCCAACGCGGCGCAGGTGGCTACTTTCATTGAACAGCAGCGCATCCGCCAAAAAGCCGAGGACCGTAAGCGCATCGACGCCGAGCGTAAGCGCCGCCGCGCCATGCTCGATATCATTGCTAATACGCCCAACAACGCCCAGGTGGAGCCTATCATCGCCAACATGATCAGGCAAGACATGCCCAGCCTAGCGCCCGAAGTCGTGCAAACGGCCGTGGCCCGCCTCACCACGCCCGCCTATCGCAGCTACCTGAAATTCAACCCGCAGGCGGAACTGAGTAAGGTGCGAATCCCCGTGTTGCTGCTTCACGGCACCGGCGACGACATAGCCGAAGTACCAGCCAATCTGGAGCCATTATCTAAAGGACTGAAAGGCAATAAGCGCGTAACGGTTGAGAAAATAGAAGGAGCCAATCATCTTTTCCAGGCTCCTACCACGGAATGGCCCTTAGTCAATGGCCAGCCACAGCCCGTAATTTCGTCCGCCGCGCTGGAAGCCATGCACTCTTGGATCGAGGAACAGGCGAAGGAATAGCGTGGGTAATATGCCGTCGATTTAAGCGGAACCAGCTAAAAACCAGCCCCCGCGGAAGCGTCATCGTTGATTAGATGCTTTCGTGGGGGCTGGTGCTGTGTACGGCTAAAGGATGCTACGCGGGGCTACAGAAGAGTTAGATACGGTCGCGCAGGTACTGGTATACTTCCGGGTTGGAAAGCAGCGTGCCGTGGTGGAGCTTAGGAAACACCCGGCTGCTGATGAGCTGCTCCGGCGGCAAGCCCGGGTCGCCGAAGACGCGGCCAAGGGCACTACCAGCGCCTACTAAGCCGTCGCCAAAATAGTCGTGCAGGGCGGAGTCCACGCTTTTGAGCAGCGAGCCTACCAGCACGTGGTAACGTACGCCGGGCAACGGCGGGACCAGCGTACGAGGCGGAAACAGGTCGTTGGCGTGCGGGTCCTGCCAGTCTTCGTCTACCAGAATGGCGTGTCGCAGATCCTTGATGCCGTTGCTGCGCTTGTCGATGAGGCCGCTGATGAGGCGCGTGGGCCAAAGGTTGATTTTGCGCAGCACTACGGACGTGAAGTGGCTGTTCTGCTCCAGAAACGAACCATCGTTGGGCACGCCCAATAGAAATACGTCGCGCAGATGCAGAAGCCAGTCAGATGCTTCTAATTGCTGGTTGTTAGTTGCGGGTTGCCCAGGTAAGGATAAGGTGTTGTCGAGGTTCTGTTCGTTGTTGGTGCCTGCTGTTTTGTTCGCCGCTTCCTTCGAGGCGTAGTAGCCGGCGCTCCGAATAACGAGTCCGCCCATGCTGTGGCCTACTAGTGTGAGGGCGCCAATAGCTTCGGGGTAGGTGCGCACCAGCTCCGTGAGCAAGGCGTGGAGCAGCTGGCCGTTCTGGGAGATGTGCAGGCCGGTGTTGTAGCGCACGTAAAGGCACACGGCGCCAGTATCTTGTTGGAGTCGCGGGCCGTAGCGTAGGCCATCGGGAGAACCCGCTTGCCAAATCACCTCGTCGCCCATCAGGCCGTGCAGAAAGACCACCACTTTGCGCGGGCCGTTGGCACCGGGCGTCAGGCGCAGGGCCGTCACGGGCACATCGGCTTGATGGCGGCGGAAACTCATTTGAATGGCCCGGCGGTCCTGGCGCTCGGCCAGTTGGTCGCCGAAAGCACCGTTGAGCACGGGCAGCGTGAAATGCTGGTTTTCTTTACCCGTCCGGTACAGGAAACCGGCCGTATCGAAAGGCACCAGCGCTGCTCGTCCCATAGCTCGCACGGCGCGTTTCCAGCGGGAAGGTTGTTGATCTGACGCTTGGTCCTGCTGAGCGTCCGGCGGCAAGTTTGGTGCTTGGACTTCCTTGGGCAATGAGCTGTCAGTAGGAAGCGTATTGTCGGCGGGAAGTAGGTCGTCGGTCACGGAGTTAGTGTTTGCGCGTCAGGGGCCGTCGGCAGGGCAGAGGTATAAAAGATACACGCTGGCCGGCAACCCACTGTAAAGCTACGACTCCGCCGCTAGCCACGTGGGGTACCGTACCACACGTAGAGCAGGCGCTACCCACAGCAACGTCTACGCCGTACCTCCAACGGCCGGAACAGCAAAAAGCTGCCCCGGCCGCTGGACGATTATACCAGCAACCGGGGCAGCTTTTAGGTTAGGTTGTACCACTGAAACTAGAGCTTCATCAGTTTCTGCACCACGAACCCGTCAGGCGTTTCGAGGCGGAGAGTATAGAGGCCCGCGGGCTGGGCTTGCAAATCGAGGGTGCGGGCGGTCGTGGTCCGGCTGGCCGACTGCCGCAGCACTACGCGGCCTAGGGCGTCCGTAACCGTGAGGTCGGCCTGATGGAGCGCCGTCTCGCGTCCGCGGGCTGCCAGCGTAAACACCCCCGAACCGTTGGGGTTGGGGTACACTTGCAAGGCGGCCGTTAACTGGGCGTCGCGGGTGGAGGATACGGTGCCAGACATCACCACGTCGTCCACAAGGAGCACGGTGCCGGCCGCACGGTTTCGGGCTGTTCCTGAGGCAAACGCAATATGAACGGAGTCGGGGGCCAGGGTAGAGGTGTAGAATAGCGGTACGTTGCTTAGCGTATAGGTGGCCGCGGGCAGCAGACGCAGGGAGCCAACCGCAACAGTCTGTACCGAGCCAGCCACGGTGCGCGTCAGCGATACCAGCGCATAAGCAGAATCGGCGGCGGCACTAGCCCCGCTCAGCTTGTAGTAAAACTGCATACTGGTGGCGCGGGTCGTAAACGGCAATCCGCCCAGAGCACTCAGACCACCTGCATTGGGGTTGCTAATGAAGCCTTGAAGGTCAGCTACCGTGACTCGGCCAAGAAATACGGCTCCGGGTACGGGGCCGCCAATTACGGCACTTACGAGTTGGTCGGTCTTGGTTTCCATTCTCGCAGCAAATCCACTACGACTGTCGGTTGCCTTAGTGGTGGTGGAATTGGTGTAGAAAAAGCCAAACTGAGACGACTTAATGGCTTCATCTGTAGTGGTCCAATCCTGTGGCACTTCGACCGTGCTACGAGTTGTCCAGGCGTTGAAATTGCCGTTGGGCACCGCAGAGGTTTGGGCCGACGCGGTAACGGCGGTCAGCAGGCTCAAGGCCGCAGAGGCTAGCGAAAGTAAGCGTGTTTTCATGATGTGAGAAGGCGTTTAAGAGGAAATGCGCGGGAAAGGTAATAAGGTTTTGCTCCCGAAAGATGAAGTAAAACAGTGGATGGTTGTATTCCTAGAATCGAATTTTTTGAGTTACGTAGGGTGGCGAATGGTTTAGATTCATCCTGTACGTAGTTTGTTGCGTTTGGCACGAGCCAGCAACTCCCACGCCAGCCCCACCGCTAAGCCTGTCAGCAGGCCGCCTACGTGCGCGGCGTTGTCGGTGCCGTTTGGGCCGTCGAGGCCACCTACTAGGCTGCTGAGGGCGAAGTAGAGCAGTAGGCCCAGCATGCCGGCACGCTCCTGCCGGGTGATGGCCGGGCCACCGGTGAGTAGCATTGCCAGCAGCAACCCATACAACCCAAAAATAGCCCCCGACGCGCCCACTGAGTTCACGCCGCGCACGTGCCACCACAGACTAGCCACACTGCCGCCCACGCTGCTCAGCCCGTATACCACCAGCCAACGCCAACGGCCAGCTTTAGCTTCTGCCATGAGTCCGAGCAGCAGCAGCGCACTCAGGTTGAGCAGCAGGTGAGCAGGGCCGCCGTGCAGAAAAGTGCTGGTGAGCAGGCGCCACGGCTGCGAGGGAGTCAAAGGAGAGAAATTAGAGCCCCAAGCAATAAGGTCGGTGCTGGCGGGAGCCAGCAGGTTTACGCCGCGCAGGCCCATAAGCAGGAACACCAGCAGATTGGCGTTGAGCAGCAGCGGCGTAACAAAATAGCCCGCTCGGGGCCACAGCACGGCGCGCAGCAGCCGGCCGGTCTGGCGTAGACCGCTCACGTCTGATTCAGTCGAGGGCAGGGGAGGAGATGAACTGGCAGCGTTGGGTAGTTCCGTCGGAATCAGGCCGCGCCGTTGCAGCTCCTGCACGGCCGCCGCTCCCACGGCCGGTGGGTAGCGCGCCGCCTGCTGCGCCAGGTAGAGCAGCTCGGCATCGGTCTTATCGGCGAGGGGACTTGGGGGCGGAGTTTCCATGCAACGGAGTCGGGCCCGGCGTGGGCGCTGCTACCGTGACCGCGCAAGAACCGTCCCATCCCACTTCTCCGCTCAGCGAGGCTGCCAGAAATGGTAGGCTGCTCTTAACCCGGCTAGATTTTCTGCCCTTCCGAGCTGGAAAGAGAGGAAACTGCCCGAAGACGAATGATACATGTACTCGCCGATCAGACCGTCAAAACTCAATCTACATTCCGCCGGGAGAGCAAAGTAACTGAACGAACACCCCGCACACAGATGAACAACTTCAGAAGCATGACGCCGGAAAAACCGTCTTTTTGTCATTGTAGCCAAGCTCACCAGTTGTGTAGAAGCGGCATACTCTGCGGATACAATCGGTGCCTGGCCGCAACCGAAATCCTAGAGCGAAGTGCCACGCATCAGCCGGGCTTCCCACTTTTTGCGATCAAGCAAGGCCTCGCGCATGGCTGTGGCCGAGTCGCGCAGGGTTACTACCTGCTGGTCGAGCACGGGCAGTCCGCCCTCGAAACGGCCGCCGATGCCCTGCATCATTTCGATGCGTAGGTAGGCGGCCCGGCGCATCACGTCCATACGTTCCGCCAGCAGGGGCGTAAGGCTGTGATTATAGACTAGTGCCTTGGTGAGCCGGCGCCATTCCTCGATTACCATGGTCGTTTGGCCGGGCAGGGCAGAGTCGGGTGCCTGGGCAGTATTTATCTTGTCGAGCAGATAGGCAGACTGATTTTCAGCCTTCCAGTAACGCTCCGCCAGCAGCTTGTACTTGCGGGTAGCGGCGGTGTCGCGGGTGCGCTCGGCGGCGGGCAGCTGGCGCATTTCCTCGGCTATCTGGGTGCGGGTGAGCGAGTCGAACGAAGGAATAAGGTGCGTCTCAACGCTTTTCAGTACGGGTGGCCCTGAGTCGGCAGCCTTGGCCTGCTCAATGGCTTGTTGCTGTTTACCCTGCATGTTCGACCAATAGAGTACCCCGGCCAGCAATAGCACGGCCAGCGCCCCTACCCACACGCCCGGCCGCTGCCAAAGGGAAATTTCCACGTCTTCGTAGGCTGGCAGATGAGTGCCCATGGGCTGGGGCTCGGCCGGAGTAGGGTCGGGGTTGATGCCCCGGCGGCGCAGCTCGCGGCGGGCGGTATTTACCAGATCAGGATGATACAATTCTGGGTGCTGAGCCAGAAACAGCAACTCAGCATCGGTTTTCTGGGCGAAAAATTCTGGATTGGAGGAAGAAGGAACGGACATGCCGGTGCTGAAAAGCAGATAGAAAATCGGAATCAACCCCTAAGTTGGCAAAAAGCCTCGGCACTACCATGCTCCTCCATATGGCCCTAGGCCAACGCCACCGCGAACTGGTGCGTATAGCCAAGCAGGCTCTCTCCCCACTTTACGCCTCATCGACCATGAACACTCCCCGCGAAGAACCCACCGACGCTTCCAACCTGCGCGAAGCACCCGACGCCCAATCCGATCAGCGTCAGCCCGAGGGCCGCCTGGCTCCTGGCAGCCATGACACGGGCCTCAACGCCGACGATAATTCTGGCAGCGGCGGCACCGAAGGCGGCCAGGCCATCAGCGGTGCCCGCGTCCGTTCCGGTGCTCCCAACTACGATGCGCCCGGCAATGCGCAGGATGGCGACGTGGGCGGCAACACCACCAGCGCTGGCACGGGCGTATCGGGCGGCGAAACCGGCCAAGTAACGCTGTAGGCCCGCCCATTTAATTTTCTCACGCCTAATCTACCAATCAGTATGAGCACCGAGCACAGCAATAATTCTGACCCCAAACAGAACCAGCAGCAAGACCCCGCCGCTGACAACCAGACCAAGCAGGCCAGCACCGCGGGCCAGATTCCCAACCAGGAAGACCCCGATTCGCAAGCCAGCGGCAACCCCGAAGCCACCAGCACCCAGGAAAACATGGGCGACGGCGCCGGTATCCGCGGCGACTACGGCGACGCCAGCCAAACCAACGGCATGGAAGGCGGCCCCAGCTCCGCCCCCGACGGCAGCCCCGGCAAATAGAAAACGCTGAAAACCTGGCGGCAGTCTTGAGCGGGGCGCAGCCGCGCGAAGACTGCCAGCCACGGAGCCCAGCAAGTCTTCCGACTTGCGAAACCGAGCAAAGCGGCGCGTACAGGCTCACATCTTATGGTCAGTCTGAAGACTGAAACTGCTTCTGCGGCTGGCAGTCGCGCCGACTGTGTCGGCTAAGACTGCCGCCAGCTGCTAAACCAGTGCCTTGCTGCTACGCCATTTGACCGAAGCGCTCATATCGTTGGAAGAAGTTTATCTTCCGGCCGTATGAGGGCTTTTTCATTTGATTTCAAAAGGACATTGTGGGTGTTGGGAGCAGCGTGGCTAGTGCCGGGCCTCGCGCTGGCGCAGCTGAGCGGCAACCCGCTGCCTAAGCTGTTGCGTGCGGATACGGCCCGTTTTGGCCGCATCCTGCGCGACCCGGCGGGGTACCGCGTGCAGATTCTCTACACTCAGATCAACCGCGACGCCAGTGGGCAGCCGCGCTTTCGCACGTTCCGGTACGGCGCTTCCGACCGGCGCTACTTTTACCCGGCCAGCACCGTAAAGCTGCCCGCCGCCGCGTTGGCCCTGCAAAAGCTCCGTCGCCTGCGCGCCCAGGTGCCCGGCCTCACGCCCGACTCGCCGCTGCGCATCGATTCCGCTTTTGCCGGGCAGACGCGCGTTTCGCGGGACACTTCGGCGGCTAACGGCCGGGCCAGCATTGCGCACTATATCCGCAAGGTGCTGCTCGTGAGCGACAACGATGCCTTCAATCGACTCTACGAGTTTGTGGGGCAGCGGGAGCTGAACGAGGAGCTGCGCCGCGTGGGTTTACGTGGCAGCCGCCTCATTCAGCGCCTGTCGGTGGGCGACCAGGAGCCCGGCTCGCGCCACACCAACCCGCTGGCTTTTTACGCCGATACTTCCCTGGCGCGGCCCCTCTACGTGCAGCCCGCCGCTTACAACGAGCAGCCACTGCCGAAACTAACCGCCACGGATTTCCGCATCGGGCGCGGCTACATGCAGGGCGAAAAGCTGGTGAACGAGCCGCTGGACCTGGGCAGCAAGAACAATTTTCCGCTGGCCGAGCAGCAGCAGGTGCTGCGGGCGCTGCTGTTCCCGGCGTCGGTGCCGGCGAAGCAACGGTTTGAGCTGGCCGAAGAGGATTACCACTTTCTATACCGCTACCTGTCCATGCTGCCGCGCGAAAGCACCAGCCCGCGCTACGACGTGGCGCACTTCCCCGATACCTACGCCAAGTTTCTGCTGGGCGGGGGCGGTAACGCGCCGTTGCCGCCAAGCGTGCGGGTGTTCAACAAGATCGGGCAGGCCTACGGCTTCCTTATCGACAACGCCTACGTCGTAGATTTCGACCACCACGTGGAGTTTCTGCTCAGCGCCGTCATCTACGTCAACGCCGACGGCATCCTCAACGACGACAAGTACGACTACGACACCATCGGCTTTCCCTTCCTGCGCGACCTGGGCCGCGCCGTGCTCGACTACGAGCTGCGCCGCCCGCGCCGCCGCCCGCCCAATCTGAGCCGTTTCCAACTCGACTATCGCAAGACAGAAAACTAGACGCCATGACACCATCGGCCCCGGAGCCGCTGCCGGTCGTGCGCGAGGCGGCCGTGTACCGCCAGCAAGTGCAGCAGCAACCCGATAATGAGCTGGTGAGCTTAGCGGCGGTGGTGCCTGCTCTGAAGCTGGATATTCGCTACGCCACCGCCAACAACCTGCTAGGCGAGCCGCTCTACCCGGTGGCCGCCGCCTTTCTGCGCCGCCCAGCTGCGGAAGCGTTGGCCCAGGTGCAAGCGGCTTTAGCTTCGCATGGCGCAGGGTTGCTAGTGTTTGATGCGTACCGGCCCTACAGCGTCACGGTGCGGTTTTGGGAGCACGTGCAGGACGAAACCTACGCCGCGCCGCCCTGGCGCGGTTCCCGCCACAACCGCGGCTGCTCCGTAGACGTGGCGCTAGTGGATTTGGCCTCCGGTCAGCCGCTGCCCATGCCCACCGCCTTCGATGAACTCACGCCCGCCGCCCACGCCGCCTACGAGCCAGTGCCGCCCGCCGTGCGCCGCCACCGGCAGTTACTGCTGGATACTATGGCGCGGTTTGGCTTCCAAAACTATCCCGGCGAGTGGTGGCATTTCGACTTCGGACGCTGGAGTGAGTTCGACTTGCTGGACATCTCCTTCGCGGAATTAGTAGACGGACGTTAGTGTGGAGTAGTGAGTCGCAAAGTGGAGTGCTGAAAAAGCAATGCGTTGAACAAAGTCTCACTACTCAGTACTTAGGTCTCACTACTTTATAGAAGCAAACTGATTTTCGGTGACTTATCTGCGTAATTTGCGGGCTGATTCCCCGTTTTCGCGCTGATGTTTCGATTGTTTGCCGCTGGCCGCCTCGCTCTTTTTCTGTTTCTGTTTACCAGATTCCTGGCTGCCACTCCCGCCGCGGCCGACGTGCCCCCCAAGCGGGAAATGCGCGGCGTCTGGATTGCAACGGTTGAAAACATCGACTGGCCCAGCTCCCGCTACCTCTCGCCCGACCAACAGCGCCGCGAGTACCGCCGTCTGCTCGACGCGCAACAGCGCAACGGCATCAACGCCGTGTTCGTGCAGGTGCGGCCGGCTTCCGATGCTTTCTACCAGAGCAGGCTCGAACCCTGGAGCAAGTGGCTGACCGGCACGCAAGGCAAAGCGCCCAACCCGTCCTACGACCCGCTGCCTTTTCTCATTGAAGAAGCCCACGCCCGCGGCATGGAGTTTCACGCCTGGTTCAATCCGTACCGGGCCAGCCTAGATTCCGTGACGCGAAAGCTGGCGCCCAACCACCCGTTCCGGCAGCATCCGGAGTGGTTTCTGCGCTACTCCGGCAAGCTGCTCTACAACCCCGGCTTGCCCGAAGTGCGCCAGTACATCAACCGCGTAATTCTGGACGTGGTGCGCCGCTACGACATCGATGGCGTGCATTTCGACGACTACTTCTATCCCTATCCGGAGCCCGGCCAGGTGATCCACGACGAGGCCGCCTTCGCCCGAAACAACCCCGACAACCTAGCGTTGCCCGACTGGCGGCGCCAGAACGTGAACGTACTCATCCGGGACTTGCACGACTCCATCCGCAGCACCAAACGTTGGGTGAAGTTTGGCATCTCGCCCTTTGGCGTGTGGCGGAACCAAGCCACCGACCCCAGCGGCTCCGATACCAAAGCTTTTCAGGGCTACGACGGCCTGTATGCCGACGCGTTGGAATGGGTGGGCAAGGGCTGGGTCGACTATATTTTGCCGCAGCTGTACTGGAGCTCCACGTTTAAAGTGGCCCGCTACCCGGTGCTGGTGGAATGGTGGGCCCGCAACGCCAATGGCCGCCACCTCTACATCGGGCAGGGGGCCTACCGGATGTCGGAGAGCACGAAGGCCGACACCGCTTGGCGCAACCCGCGCGAGTTGCCGCGGCAAGTGCGCCTGAACCGGACTTTCCCCACCGAAGTGAGCGGCAGCGTGTTCTTCAGCGCGAAATCCCTGCTTGTCAACGCGCTGCACTCCACCGATTCGCTGCGGCAAAATCTGTTTCGGTACCCCGCGCTGGTGCCTACTATGCCCTGGCTAGATGCCGTGCCGCCGCGCCCGGCTCAGAACTTGGTGCTGACGGTGTCTCTGCCCACCAACACACTCACCTGGCAACCCTCACCGGCCGCTGCCGATGGTGACCAAGCCAGCTACTACGTCTTGTACCGGTTTGACGAAAACGAGGCGCCCACCCCCAACGACCCGCGCCGTATTCTGGCGGTAGTGCGCCCCCGGCCCGGCACCGGCCTCGTCTTCACCGACACTACTGCGCGCCTCGGTCGTTCTTACGCCTACTACCTCACCGCCGTAGACCGGCTGCACAACGAAAGCCGCCCCGTGAACGTGCGCAGCACCGGCCGCCCTGGCGAAATCGTGATGGCGCAGGCTACCCCGGAGAATGTGCCATCTGCCCCGGCGCCCATAGCTACTGCACCCACGCCCGCTATACGTCCTGCTACTACACGTCCGACGGCTGCAACTGGCGCAGTCAGCAAAGTCAAAACGAAAACAAAAAAGAAACGCGGCTTCTTCGCCCGGCTGTTTGGCAAACGTTAAACAGCCTCATATCTATTAAAAAAAGCCGCTGCTTCCTGTGAGCCGCGGCTTTTTCTTTTGAGTTTTATGTGATAGGCAAGGGGCCTCGCTGCTTCTATACTCTTTCTGTGAATGGCTACACCGGAAACTTTATGCCTTGCTATCCATGCGCCTTGAGCCGCTATGGCTTTTTGGTAGGTAAGCGGGAGTAGAGCAGTTGCTCGAAGATTTGCAAAGATGGTTGCAGGAAGGGGCTTTGCAGCAGCAGTTTGCGGCGGGTAAGCTGTACGATTTCCTGTCCATCAAACAGCGGCGTGGCGGTGGTGTCGCTGGCTTGGCTGTAGAGCTTGCCGCCCCGTACTTCGTAGCGGCCCTGTTCGGTGTGGATAGTCTTGTTTCGGCGAGTGGTGGTGTAGGTGTAGGTTCCATCAGGACGAAAATCCACCTCTAACGATAACTCTCCTTTCGTAATGCCGATGTTGGTATCGGCGGCGGGGCTATGGAATAGTTGCTCCTGTAGCGTATCGGGCATGGTCCGCGAGCCTTCGTAAGCAATTTGTTGAAGCGCCCAGCGGCCCACCAAAGCAGGCGGCACCTGCGCCCGCAACGGTCCGGTAGCAAGTATCACTGGCAACAGTAGTATAAAGCATCGTAGTGCAGAGGCGTACTTGTGTCTACCAGAGAAAGTCAACATCAATTGTAAATAAGCTCTGAAAACCTCCGCCTGTCTCATACCTCACTCCCCATAGCTCATGTTTCACATGCTTACACGGTCACGCTCTGGCACTGGCTGCACACCCCCGACATAAGGTAGTCGCTACGCTCAGCTTGGAACTGGCTGGGCAGCACTACCGGCGGAATAGCCACCTGGTTCAAACAATACGTGTGCTGACAGTTCGTGCATTTGAAATGCACGTGGTTGTCGTAGTGCGTGTGCTCGGTGCATTCGGTGGAGCACGCGGCGTAGCGAATAATATCGGTGGCGTCGATGACGCGATGAATAACGCCTTGCTGCTCAAAGGTGCGCAAGGTGCGGTAAAGCGTAATTCGGTCGATACCCTCGGCTCCTAGCGCCTGTTCAATGTCGTTGCTGGACAGCGCGTACGCTTTGCTGAGCAGCACCTGCAACACCTGCCGCCGGATGGGCGTAGCGCGCAAGCCGTGCTGGGCCAGAGTTTCGGTGATACGGGCGGGAACAGACATGCTCAAAATTACGGATTCAGGAATACTTGTGCTGGCCTAGAAACAACAACGCCACTCCCGAAGAAGTGGCGTTGAAAAAGAAAACTAGCAACCGTGTTATAGTGCTTTCACCGCTAGCGTAACGGCGACATCGGTAGTAGAGGTGCGGTTAATGCTGGTCACGCTAAGGATAGCATACTGGTTAAGGCCGCGCACCCGCGCCACGAATACGTCACCCACCGCTACATTATCAAGCTGCGTGACCTGGTTGGCGGCGGTGGCCGTCAGATAAGTCTGCCGAATGCTGTTAAGCGTAGCCGTATTAAATGCTGCCGCGCCGCCCATCGCAATCCGTACAAAGCGGGTAGGAGTGGGCGTGGGCATGCCGGTGGTGGGATTGAGCGTTTGCAGACGCACCGCATTGCTGGCCGTGCTAGTGATGGCAATGTCTTTAGACGTGACCGGCCCGGTTATAGGCACCGGCGTGAACGTAGTTAAGTCGTACGCCGCTAAGTCGCCGCCGGTGGTGCCGGTGTAGGTGAGCGTAACGGTGCGGGCCGGCGCAAGCTCCGTAGCAGTGCCGAGCGTGATAGATGCGGCACTCGCGGAAGCTGTGCGTATACTGGCCGGAATCGTTTGAAGTCGAGTCTTAGCTTCAAATCGATAAACAACGGGCTCGCTGCTGCTGGGCAAGGTTACGTCTACGCTCACGGTGGTTGCGGCCCCAGTTTGGGCGCCGGCAGCCGGCAGCCGTTGCCGAGAAACGCGACGTTCAGCCGTGGTGCCCACCCGCACGTAGGTGATGAGGCTATCGAGGTCCTTGTACAGAGTACCAGTGGCAGTGAAGCTAGCAGCTGTATTAATACCACCTTCATTCAGCAATACACTGTAACGCACCACATCGCCAGCTACGGGCGTGCTAGTGCTTGGTGCCGTGACGTTGGTCGCGGAATTAACACGCACGGTAGGTGTAGGTTCAGCTAGCCGAAAATTGATGGAGCGGCTCTTCGACTGGCTATTCGCAGCCACTACCACCGCATCAAGCTTTACGTTGGCTTTGTTGGCTCCATTGGGTACCCGAAAGCCTACCACGAGAGTATCAATTTGGCGACGCTTGGAAAAGAGCGAGTCGTTATACGGAACAGTCGCTATCAGCACTGAGTCGCGGTTGGGCTCCACCTTTTGATAGAAGCGGATTTCCTGTATGGGCGACGTCTGCTTGACGAACTGTAACTCAAACGGCACCACCTCTCCGGAAGCATATTTGGTGGCCGTGCTAAAGTTGTTGTTGAGGAAAGTGGGTACTTGTTCCCCAACCACCTGGTAGTAGGTGTCCAGATCCTCCTCGCAGCTTACCAGCAAGGGCACTGCAAGGGCCAACAGTAGGGCGCTGCGGCGGAAATAGGTCGTTTTCATGGTCGTTATCTAGCTAAGAGAAGAGACAAGGCCAAGCTCTTACGGCTGGTCCCACCACACGGGCTTAAGAATGTATTCGTTGTCGGTGGTAGCCCCAACGGAAGCATAGATGGTGGCCACGTTTTGCGGGTTATATTGCGTTTCGGTAAGGGCCGGCAGTAAGCGACGCGGAAACCGGTTCTTAAAATCGGCTTGGTTGGATAGGAACGCCGGGGCGCCTACCGGATAGCGCAGGTTGGGAAAAATAGCGGGGTCGAAGTCAAAGCGACGCAAATCCGTCCACGCTTCCGGGTTCATGAACAGGGCAATATATTTCTGCTCCATGATGCGCTTCAAGTCGAGCTGACTTTCGTTCTGCGCTACGGCCGTGCTGCTGAGGTAGCCAGTAATTTGCTGATCAGTGAGCACTGGAAAGGTTACGGCTGGCACGGCGTTGGAGCCGCCTGCCCCAATCTTGCGTATGTGTGCCTCAATTCCCTTTTTGTAAGCAGCCAGTGCGCGGGTGCGGTTTCCGGCCCGGAACGCAGCCTCCGCTTCAATAAACTTCAGCTCATGATAAGTGATGGTTTCGAAGGTGCCAAGGTCGCGGGCGTACCAGCTGAAGTAAAAATCGGAGGCACCGCTGGTGGTAGCAATAGGCGTACCGCCACCCACACCTGGATCTGCGCCCACGCTCAATGTGGTAGCCATGATGCTATAGCGTGGATCTATCACGCCGGAGTAAGCGGCGCCAGTGGCATTGCCATTCAAGTACCTAACCAAGTTAGTGGAGTAGGTAGCTCCTGCAAAGTTGGCCCGCGTCACTCCAAAAATATTGGTGGTGCTCGTTAACGGGGCCGCTGCTGCCTGAAATTGAATCTGGGCATCATCGGCGCTGCTCGCGAAGCCTTGGTCTACCAAGTCCAATATCTGCTGCGGGTTGTAAGAGCTTTTCCTGCTAAGGTGGTTGAGCTGGCGGGCTTTCAGCGAATTAGCCAGTCGAATCCACTTTTGCCGATCACCGCGGTACAAGATATCTCCGCTGATGCTGGGTGAAGTGATGTACAATGGCCGGAAATTTTCGGATTCCGGCTTGCTCATTTCCGCAATACCCTCGTCGAGCAAGGTATTAACCGTTTGGTAAATCTGCTCCTGCGAATCGTATTTGGGCGTGTAATTGGCTGCGCCCTGGAAGGCTTCCGAGTATGGTATATCGCCTAGCATATCGGTGGCGTGGGCTAAAGCTTGCGCCAAAATGATTTTGCTGGCACCCACATAGTATACCGAACCTTCCTGCTGCGCCGTCTCCAGGGCCTCGCGCACGTTGCCAGCGGTGTAGAAGTACAGGTAATTGAAGGTATTGTTGCCGTTGCCAGTAGTCAGCACATATTGGTCGGTGCTGCTAGCCGGAACACGGCGTACTACGTGCTGCGCTAAGTAAGAGGTAGTGAGAGCAGTGAACATCTGCTGCTGAAAGCTCTGTGAAATAGCGCCGGGCAATAGGAAATTAGGCGTGGCCGCCACCGGGTTATTGGGGTCTGTGTTTACGTCTAGGAAGTCCTCACAACTGGTCAGGACACCACTGCTCAGCAGCAGCCCCAGGAAGAGAAAGTATTTTTTCATGGAGTTTAAGTTGTAGAATAGTTAATGGCTTCTTAGCTGGTTATTCAGAAAATCATTAGAACAACCCGCCATTCGGCCTTCAACCATCCTAGAATTCAACAATCAGAAGTTCACGCGCAAACCCATATCCACTCCTTTAGTGGCGGGCACGTTGCCGTAATCGAAGCCACCAGAGCCGCCGCCACGCACTCCAGATCCTGACGCGGAGGTTTCAGGATCGGCGCCGGAGTAGTTGGTAAGCAGTAATAGGTTGCGGCCCGTAACGCTCAGTTCCACCCCTTTCACTACCGACTTACCCAACCAAGCAGCGGGCAGTGCATAACTCAGGGTGGCGTAGCGCAGGCGCGTCCAGGAACCGTCCTCAATAAAGGGTAAGCCCACGCCGCCTAAGTTGCTTTGAAAGTAGGTTTGGGTGAGTTCAACCTCACGCGTATTAGGCGAGTACGTGCCATCAGCATTACGCACCACCCCATCTAACACCGCGGTTTTATAGCGGTCCAGGGTCCGCTCGCTTAGCCCGTTGACGGTGGCCTGCCATTCGTTGCCGTTTACCACTTTGCCGCCCTTGCGGAAGTCAAACATAAACGCCAAAGACAAGCCTTTGTAACTGACAGTATTTGTAATTTGTGAAGTGTAATCCGGGGATCTGTCGCCGGCATATACAAACGTACCCGCTACCGGCGAGGGATAGCCGGTGCTTTCAATGATGCGCTGGCCGAAATAGGGGCTGTTGGGGTCCGTCACGCGGGCCCAATCCACGGCAGCCACCGAAGCAATAGGGCGGTTAGGAAAGGCACTGCCACGTGCCACGTTAATTGGCCAGGCATCCGACTGGTTTACTTCAGTCAAGAAGCTAGGCAACTCCTTCGCAATGTTTTCATTGCGGAAGAAGTTGACCAGCACATCCCAGCTAAAACCGCTATTAGTGCGCACTGGCGTGCCGCGCAAGGCTATTTCGAGCCCTTCATTCGTGACTACGCCGCCGTTGATGGTTTGTAGGATGAAGCCTGAAGCCTGGCTTACCCGCGGCCTAATGAGCTGGTCGCGCGTTTCCTGATAATAGTACGTTGCGTCTAAGCCCAAGCGATTCTGAAAGAACTGCAGGTCAATACCGCCCTCATAGGAGCGAGTGCGTTCAGGTTTGAGGTCGGGATTCGCACCGAAAAACCCTTGCCGAAAGCCACCCCCGATATAGGTAGACTGGGCCAGCGGTGACTCCACACGATAAGGGCCTGTATCCTTACCTACTTCGGCCACCGAAGCGCGAAGCTTAGCATAGTTCAGAACACGGTTTTGGTCGAGGCCGAGCGTACGGGTGATTTCCCAGCCTAGCGCCGCCGAACCATAAAAGAAGCCACGCCCAAAATTTTTGCTTTCGGATGGCCGGGGGAGGGTAGAAGTGATGTCGTAGCGGCCGTTCAGCTCGAAGCTTATCTGTTGAAAAAAGTCGAGGCTAAGGCGGGCAAAATTACCAACTAGGCGGCGAGTGGTATTTGTAGTTAGAGCATTGCGGTTCACCGTGTTGTTGATACCCACAAAAGATGGATTCTGGAAAATAAGCCCTACTATGTCAGTAGCCTCCAGTTTGCTTTGCTCAATAGTATTACCCAAGATAACCGAGCCCCCAATACGTTCATTTAACTGGTGTGTGAACGTAGCCAGGAAGTTGGAATTGAGTAGGCGGTTGAAGTTGGTGGTTTCGGCAATGCCACCGTTTTGGTTGTTTGGCAGCGTGGTGCCTACGGCCCGTACGGAGCTTATTTTCTCCGTGTATAGATCGGTGCCAAGGTTGTAGCTAAGTGTAGCCCACTTAGCGGGCGAATAACTAAGTTGCGCGTTGCCAATAAGACGGTTCGTGCGGTCGGTCTGCGGGTTACGCTCCACCGTGAAGTAAGGATTATCTGCTTCCGAAATACCTACTCCCGTAATCAAGCGCCGAGGGGTACCGTTGGGGTTGAGATAGTTGCGGGCATCATCGTTGCGGGGCCAGTTCAACAAGCTTACTAGATAGCCACCGAGGCCTTCAAACAGACCAGGCCCTTGCAATGGCCGCTCGCCGCCTGAGTTCAAGTACTGCGCCGAGCCCGAAGCACTGATGCGCGGCGAGAGCTGTACTGTGCCAGCCGCCCGTAAGGTGGATTTGTCGTACTGGCTACGTGGAGTTATGCCTTTGGTGTCAAGGTGTGAGGCCGACAGCAGGAATGTGGCTTTCTCGTTACCGCCCGACATAGTAAGGTAGTTTTGAAAGGAAGTGCCTTTCTGGTAGAAGTCACCCAAGTTGTTATACACTGTTTCGCCCTCAGTGAAGCGTGGCCCCCATGAATTGCGGGTATTGGAATCGAATACACCATTTACTCCTTGCTTGTATTGGTCTTGCAGCTTAGGTAGGCGGTTCACTTCATCCACTGAAAACTGCGTGCGGTAACTAATACTAGTGCGTCCGGCTTCTCCTTTTTTGGTTGTAATAATGACGGCTCCATTGGCAGCTCGGAGGCCGTACAGCGATGCCGCGGCCGGGCCTTTAAGTACCGTTAGGCTTGCAATATCTTCCGGGTTGAGGTCGGAAGCGCGGTTGGTGGAGCCCACAGAGCGGCCTAAAAGACCGTTGAATGCGGAGCCACCGCCAGGCGAGGTGCTCTCCACAAATGATGAGTTATCCATGATGATGCCATCAATCACGAACAGTGGCTGATTATCGCCATCGAGTGAGTTGCCACCTCGAATCACGATGGAGGCACCTTCCCCAGCTCCACCGCCGGAGCTAGTGATCTGCACGCCTGCTACTTTTCCCTGCAAGGCATTTACGATGTTCGTCTGGCGCGACTCGATGATGTCCTTACTCCGTACTTCTTGCACCGCATAGTTGATCTGGCGGCGCTCCTGCTTAATGCCAAAGGCTGTAACCACCACGTCCTTCAACTCGGTGGTATTTTCCTTTAGGCTGATATCAATCGTGGTATCGTCGCCGATGGCGCGCTCTTGGGTGGTGTAACCAATGAAGCTGAAGGTGAGTGTGCTACCGGGAGCGGCCTGTACTGTGTAGCGGCCATCGGAGCCGGTGCTGGCGCCGGTGGTGGTGCCTTTCACGAGTACCGTTACGCCGGGCAAGGGAGAGCGGTCGGTGGCGCCGGTTACGGTGCCCGTGATGGTGCGCAGATCCTGCGCCTGGCCCGGTGGGGCGAGCAGTACACCCAGGATCAGAAGCAATAGGTAGAGTCTGTTCATGCGAGAGTGAAATGAGAGTGGAAAGGAAGAAAAGCACACGGCCGGAATCCGGCTGCTAGACGCAGTAGGATTCCGGCCGGAAAAGCGTGGTGGTTGCTGCTGGCTCGAAACAACAGAGAAAGGTTGTTTTCATTGAAAAAAGGTGTGGGAAGCAAAGGAAAATCAGCGCGAAGGGAAGTGCAAGCACGCATTTTTGCTGGAAACAATAGCAAAAATCCCTGCTAAAGCTAGAAAGCCGCGCGACAGGCGCAAACTATATATGGTATTTTCTAGTGCCGACTTAATTTGGAAGGCTGCGGGTAAAGCCGCAACTTTCCCCGGCCTCACCATTCTCCACTCTTTCCAACTTCCCGTCCGTCGTATGTCCGTCGTCTCTACGCCCGCAGCCCGCGTCCCGGTGCGCGTCTTTCCCGATTCCGAGCAAGCCTCCGTGCAGGTGGCGCAGGAGCTAGCCGCTTTCATCCGGCAGCGCGCCCAGGAAGGCCGCCCGGCTGTGTTAGGACTGGCCACGGGCTCGTCGCCAACCCGAGTGTACGAGGAACTGGTGCGCCTGCACCGCGAAGAAGGACTCAGCTTTCAAAACGTCGTCACCTTTAACCTTGACGAGTACTTCCCGATGGCCCCCGACTCGCTGCAAAGCTACGTGCGGTTCATGCGCGAGTATCTGTTCGACCACATCGACATCCGGCCCGAAAACGTGCACATCCCCGACGGCACCGTGCCCGCCGACCAGGTAGCCGAATTCTGCCGTCGCTACGAGGAGCAAATAAAAGAAGCCGGCGGCATCGACTGGCAACTGCTCGGCATTGGCCGCACCGGCCACATTGGCTTCAACGAACCCGGTTCCGGCGCCCAGTCCCGCACCCGCCTCATCACCCTCGACCATATCACGCGTACCGACGCCGCTTCTGACTTCTACGGGGAAGAAAACGTACCGCGCCGCGCCATTACGATGGGGGTAGGCACTATTTTGAAAGCCCGCCACGTGGTGCTGCTGGCTTGGGGCGAGGGCAAAGCGGCAGTGGTGAAGCGTATGGTAGAAGGTGAGCCAACCGACACCGTGCCGGCCACTTATCTACAGCACCACCCCGCCGTGCAGGTGGTGCTCGATGAAGCCGCCGCCGCCGAATTGAGCCCCCACAAAACGCCCTGGCTGGCGGGCGAAGCCTGCGACTGGCAAGACGCGGCTCTAGTGCGCAAAGCCGTAACCTGGCTGGGTCGCCGCCTCGAAAAGCCCATCCTCAAGCTTACCGACGAAGACTACAACGAAAACGGCCTCTCCGGCTTGCTGGCCGAATCCAGCCAAGCCTACACTATTAATATTCGGGTCTTCAACGAGCTGCAACACACTATAACCGGCTGGCCCGGCGGCAAACCCAATGCCGATGACACCTACCGCCCAGAGCGCGCCGAGCCTTTCCCCAAGCGCGTACTCATCTTCTCGCCCCACCCCGACGACGACGTAATCTCGATGGGCGGCACGCTACTACGGCTCGTGGACCAAGGCCACGAAGTACACGTAGCGTACCAGACTTCCGGCAATATTGCCGTCTTCGATGATGAAGCCATTCGTTTCGCCGATTTCGTGGCTGAGTACGACGAGGCATTCAGCTTGGTAGGTGAGCAGCCCGCCGAAACCATGTACCGCCGCGTGGCCGAAGCACTGCGCAGCAAGCAACCCGGCCAGGTAGATGCGTCTGAAGTGCAGCAAATTAAAGGTCTGATCCGGCGCGGCGAGGCCAAAAGTGCCCTGCGTTATGCCGGCCTCGACCCCGATGAGCGAGCCCACTTCCAGGACTTGCCCTTCTATGAAACTGGGCGCGTGCGCAAAAAACCCCTCGGCGACGAAGACATCCGCCTCACGATGGAGCTGCTCAACCGCATTCAGCCCCAGCAGATCTACGCCGCCGGCGACCTAAGCGACCCGCACGGCACGCACCGTGTGTGCCTAGCCGCCATTATGCAGGCCGTACAGCGCCTCAAAGCCTCCGGTACCGAGTGGCTCGCCGACTGCTGGGTGTGGCTCTACCGCGGCGCTTGGCAGGAGTGGGACATCGCCCAAATCGAAATGGCTGTGCCCCTGAGTCCCGAGGAACTGACGCGCAAGCGCCGCGCCATCTTCAAGCACCAGTCGCAGAAAGACCGGCCCCTTTTCCCCGGCGCCGACCAGCGCGAGTTCTGGCAACGTGCTGAGGAACGAAACCGCACTACTGCCCGCATCTACGACCAGCTAGGCTTGCCAGAATACGAAGGCATTGAGGCTTTCGTGCGTTGGCATTTTTAGGATCTTTTCACCTTCTGCACTTGTAACTGAACACCAAATTTTCACAGAATGTGGTAGAGCTTTATTACTTTCCGTCCCCGCATTTTGTCGGTGCTTTTTCCCACACCTTTTTCCCTATTTAATGTTTTACTTCTACTGTAAACTAAGTCGCCGCTACTTGGCCCAGCAATTGCTGGTCGGGCTGCTCTTGCTACTGACTGGAGCCTCCGCGACTGCCCAAACCTCGCGCTACATCCTGCGTGGGCGCATTAATGATGCTGCGGGGATTGGGATACCCGGTGCCACGGTGCGGGTACTTAACACCGTACTTGGTACGGCCTCGGTAACTGGCGGCAACTTCGAGTTGGGAGCCACCCTTAGCCCTGGTACCTATACGCTCGAGATATCGTCGGTGGGCTACCGGCCGCAGCAACAGTCTCTGGTGCTGGGCACGGAAACCACCGTGACTGTGCCCACCGTAAGCTTGGCCGAAGACTTGGTGCGGCTCAACGATGTGGTAGTGACTGGTACGTCGGTGGCCACCAGCAAGCGGCAGCTGGGCAACACTATTGCCACGGTACAGGCTGCCGAGCTGCTGACAACCGTGCCTACTCAGATTGACCAAGCGTTGCAAGGAAAATTTTCGGGGGTACAAATCACGCAAAATTCAGGCAACCCTGCTGGTGGCATTTCGATAAGGCTACGCGGACCAAGTACCGTAGCCGGCTCTTCTGATCCGCTTTACATCATTGATGGGGTACTCGTCAACAACGATTCGCCCCAACTGCTCGACCTAGGTGGCTCGGCCCAGAATCGACTCGTAGACATTTCACCTAATGACATTGAACGTATCGAGGTGATTAAAGGGGCGGCCGCTGCAGCTATCTACGGCTCACGAGCTTCCAACGGCGTGGTGCAGATTTTCACGAAGCGTGGCCGTGACGGCGCGCCGCAGGTCACAGTGTCGTCGCAGTTTCTAGTTTCGGAGCTGCGTAAAAAGCTCGATTACAATCAGTACCCATTCCGGTTTGCGAACACCAACAATGCCGACCTGACCCAGGAACCGGTGCAGCGCTACGACTACCAGGATTTGATTTTTCGCACTGCGGTAGGCACCGACAATTATGTGTCGCTGTCGGGTGGCAATGGCGGCACCAAGTATTTTGCTTCTGGCAACTACTTCCGTAATCAGGGAATTATTGATAATACCGACTTCAACCGTGGCGGCGGACGGGTGCGGGTGCAGCAGACACTAGGTAGCAAAGTTAGCCTGAGCGCGGGTGCTGCTTACACGCTGAGCCAAAGCCGGGATGTGCCAAATGGGGGAATAATTGAAGCTTACGGCGCCTTGACGGGTTTTGTCTTTTCCAACAACGACATCGACCCTAATCCTGACCCCGTGACCGGGCGCTACCCTAGCACGGCACGCAACATTGCCCGCACTAATCCGCTCGAAGCCATCAACCGCTTCGACTTTCGACAGCGTACTTCCCGCTTTATTGGTGACGTACAGTTGAATCTGACACCTTTCGTGGGCTTCACCATAGACTACGTGCTTGGCTACGATGCTAGCACGCAAATTGGCACGGGCTTCATCCCGGTAGGCAGCACAGCCCCCACTTACACGGCTGGCTATGCTCGCCGGGCCGACCGCACGGCTCTGCTCACTAACAACGACCTAACACTAAGCTACCGCCGCGACTTTACGCCGTGGCTGGCCAGCACCACTACTGCAGGTGGCACGTTGCAGTCGGATCAGACCTTCAGTCTTAATAACCGAGGCGTAAATCTCTCGCCCGTAGTGCAAATCAGTGCTAATGGCACTGCGGTAGCGGGAGAGGAGCGCACGGAGCGCACTATTCGTGGGGCGTTTTTGCAGCAGACGTTAGGCCTCGGCAACCGCCTGTTTCTAACTGGCGCCGTCCGTGTGGATGAGGGTTCCATTTACGGCGCCAACAACCGCACTCAAACCTATTATAAAGCGGGGGCGTCCTACGTGTTGTCAGACGAGAACTTCTGGAAAGAGAGTGCGCTAAGTCGGGTGCTGCCACAAGTGAAGCTGCGGGGCTCCTACGGGCAAGCCGGCAACCTAACAGCTATCGGTGCTTATCAGCGCTTCACCAACTTCGACCCCGTGGTGGCTGGCTCGGTACCAGGTCTGCTGGCCAATACTCTACAAGGCAATCCAGACTTAGGACCGGAACGCCAGGAAGAATTTGAGGTGGGTGTTGACCTAAGCGCGCTCAACGACCGACTAGGGTTTGAATTTTCGTACTACAACAAGCGCGTGAGCGACCTTATTCTGCGCCGTGACCTCAATTTCAGCAGTGGTTTCTCTTTCCAGTTCGACAATGTTGGCCTGCTCACTAACCGTGGCGTGGAACTGCTGCTACGAGCCGTACCAGTGCAGGCTCCTGCTGTGCGCTGGACGGTAACGGGTACTTTCACCACCAACCGCAACAAAATTACCAACATCCCCAACGGGCTGGTTACTTTCCCTGATGGTTTCGGGCTCGTGGCGGCTGTAGAAGGCCAACCACTGGGCACGTACTACGGCACTTACTCGGCCCGTAATCCCGATGGTTCACTGCTGCTAACGCCGGCTGGCTTGCCTCAGCGGGAGCGCGGCATTCAAGGCAACTTTGGACAAGCTAATACACCGCAACGGGGGGCTGATGGTCAGCCTTCAGGTGCGCTTCTAAATGGGGTTGTTGGCGACCCCAATCCAAAGTATATCGCCTCCCTTATCAACGAAGTGAATTTACTCAACGACCGTCTTACGTTTCGGGTGCAGTTCGACACGCAACAAGATTTCGACGTGTTTAACTTCACTAAGCGCGTGGGCACTCGCGATATCTTCGGCGGACTGGCTGGCTATGAGGCCGAACTACGTGGCGAAGTGCCTAAAGGCACTAGCACCGCTGCCTACAACACCTTCGAAAAGTGGGTAGAAGACGGCTCGTTTGTGAAGCTACGCGAGGTTTCCCTTAGCTTCCTTATTAAGCCCAAAGCACTAGGCCTGCGCGATCTGCGCCTGAGCGTGGCTGGCCGCAACCTCCTCGTGTTCACGGACTATACCGGCTATGACCCGGAAGTGAACGCCGCCGGCCAGAGCAACGCTGTGCGCGGCTTCGACTTCGTGGAGGTGCCCATTCCACGCTCGGTATCGGTGGGCTTCAACGCCACATTCTAAGGGAGTGGCTTTCTGACTTTTATTCTTCAAGAACATGAAATCCATTTCCTTAAAACTGCCGGTTGCCAGCTTCGCGGCGCTACTGATGCTGCTAACATTGCTGAGCGGATGCGACATAGATCTGCCCAATCCCAACGCGGCCTCGGACGAGGACACGCTTAGCTCACGTGAGGGCCTACTAGCGTTGAGTGTGGGCTTGCGCCAGGTGTACTCCACTCAGGCTCTGGAGCCTATTATTCTCACTACCGGAACTACGGCCCGCGAGGTGAAAGGCATCACGACGTTTTTCAACATCACGGAGCTGGAGCAAGGTGGACCGCAGCTTTCGCCTAATAATGCAAATACCTCGGCCCTGTTCGCGCGCAACTACCGTGTTATTCGCACGGCCGATCAACTGATTGGAGCCGCGCCGGGAGTGCTAGCCGCCGATGCGCCCACTCGCAGTGGTGTACTGGCACACGCCTATCTGTTCAAAGCTGCCGCGCTGGCAGGAGTAGCTTCGGGCTTCGAACAGGGGCCGCTGACGGCCGTCGATGGCACCCCTACTTTTGTCCCACGTCAGGAACTGCTGGCTGAGAGCATCCGCCTGCTCGATCTAGCCGCTGAGACGTTGGCAGCTAATCCTCCCTCGGCCGAGTTCAACACTACGGTGCTAGGCACGGCCTTCAACCTGCCCAATACTGTGCAAGCCTACCGTGCCCGCTTCAACCTGCGAGCCGGCAACTACGCTGCTGCCCTCGCCGCCGCTAACCTTGTCAACCTGTCTGTACGCTCCGAGTTCACCTACTCAGCTCAAAATCCAAACCCAGTATTTCAGTTCACTATTCTAGCGGGCACCAACTTTCGCCCTCGCGAAAACTTTGGTTTGTCGGCTAATCTGCTGGAAGTTGGCGACGGCCGCTTGGCTTTCTACCTGACCGGACCCGTGGTGCGCAATACAGAAAATGGAAGTACCGACAACATTCGGTCGTTGGCTGGCTTCTTTGGCACAGTTAGCACATCTATTCCGGCATACCAGCCCGATGAAATGCGTCTAATACGGGCTGAGGCCAATTTACGAGCTGCTACCCCTAACATTCCTGCTGCCTTGGTTGACATCAACGCCGTGCGTACCCAGGCTACTGGTGACTTGTTCAACGTCCATGCTAACCTACCTGCTTATAGCGGTCCGCAAACAGTAGAGTCCTTGCTGCTAGAAGTATACAAGCAGCGCTCTGCCGAACTGTTTCTGAGCGGGCAACGACTGGAAGATAGCCGCCGCTTCGGCCGTCCAACCCCACCAGCTAATTTAACGGAGCGCAACCGTAACTTTTACCCTTACCCCCAGCAGGAGCGTGTAAACAACCCCAATACACCCGCCGATCCTGCGATCTGAGTTGCTTTGATAGACTGAAAACGTCATGCTGAGCGCAGTAAAAGCACATGGCCTAGTTCGCTGGAAGTGTATTCCAGTAACATGGTCGAGTGCTTAGTCCTGCGTCTAGCATGGCGTTCTTCTTGTTACCGTATCTTGATTTTGCTAACGCGAAACTTCTGGGTGATAAATAGTGCCTCGATCTTCACTTGGAGCGATACCCTTCATAACTTTTCACATCGCCCCACTCCACCCCATGCAAACCACTACCCAAGCCGCTGTAGAAACCACTGGTGCGATGCCGTTGGCTGAGGCTTCGCAGCCGGCGCGCCTCGTTTCGCTTGATGTGTTTCGGGGGCTCACTGTGATGGCGATGATATTGGTGAATAACCCTGGCGACTGGGGCCACATTTACGCGCCGCTGGAGCACGCGCACTGGCATGGCTGCACGCCCACGGACCTCATTTTTCCGTTTTTTCTGTTCATTGTGGGGGTGAGCATCGTGTATGCGCTCGACTCGGCGCGGCGGCAGCCAGCCACGCACGGCCGCACAATGGCGCGGATTCTCAAACGCTCGGCCATCTTATTTGGCTTGGGGCTGTTGGGGGCGCTATACCCGAAGTTCGAGTTTGATACAGTGCGGATTCCGGGAGTGCTGGCGCGTATCTCGTGGGTGTTTCTGGTGTGCGGGGTGCTGTTTCTGAAGACCACGCGCCGGCAGCAGCTGGGGCTGCTGGCGTTGGTGCTGGTGATCTACAATGTACTCCTGCAAGTGGTGCCGGTGCCTGGCTTCGGTGCGGCCAATATTGAAGCCGGTACCAACCTTGGTGCTTGGCTGGATAGGCTCGTCTTCACCGAAAACCACCTCTGGAAAAGCAGCCGCACCTGGGACCCGGAGGGGTTGCTCGGTACATTGCCCGCCGTGGGTACCGGCCTGCTCGGGATGCTGACAGCCCAGTGGCTGCGCCGTAAAGACGTGGAGCCAGCTGCGCGGGTGGCGTGGCTGTTCGTAGCTGGAGCCGGGGTCATCATTCTAGGAATGATTTGGAATAGCTGGTTTCCCATCAACAAAAGCCTCTGGACCAGTTCCTACGTGCTCTACACCGGCGGCCTTGCTATGGCTTCCTTAGCTGGTCTTTACTGGCTTACGGACGTGCAGGGCTACCGCGGCTGGTGGACCAAACCCGCCCTAGCCTACGGGGTCAACGCCATTACCGTATTCTTCCTCTCTGGCATCGTCGCCAAAACGCTCAACTTTATCAAAGTGCCCGGTGCTGATGGCACTCCGGTGGCTTTGAAAACGTGGATGTACACTACCTTCTTTACACCTTATTTAAGCCCCATCAACGCTTCTCTAGCCGGTGCCATCACGTGCGTGCTTATCTGGCTGGGCGTGTTGTGGGTGATGTACAAGAAAGGCGTGATTATTAAGGTCTGATCACGGATTAGCACGGATTTTAACGGATTGCACGGATTTTGTGGACGATTAAAACCAGCAGGACTTGCCTTATGGCAAGTCCTGCTGGTTTTGGCATATTTAGACGGAATTAGTGTCGCCCACGAAATCCGTGCAATCCGTTAAAATCTGTGCTCATCCGTGATCCGAAAGTCGTGAAATTCGCTTAAATCCGTGCCAATCCGTGATCAGAAAGAATAGCCCGCGAAATCTTGGCGGAGTTTGGTTTTGAGGAGCTTGCCGGTGGCGGTGTGGGGTAGCTCATTCACGAATTCTACGGCGTCGGGTTTCCACCAGGTGGCTACTTTGCCGTCGTAAAAAGCCAAGAGTTCTTCCTTGGTTACGGTGGCGTCAGGTTTGCGGACGACGATTAGCAGGGGCCTTTCGCTCCATTTCGGGTGGGGCACGCCGATGACGGCGGCTTCGTCTACTTGGGGGTGGGCGACGGCCAGGTTTTCCAGTTCGATGCTCGAAATCCACTCGCCGCCTGATTTGATGACGTCTTTGGAGCGGTCCGTAATCTGTACGAAGCCGTCGGGGTCGATGGTGGCGACGTCACCGGTGCGGAACCAGCCGCTGGCGGTGAGTTGGCCTTGCGTTTCGGCGCGGAAGTAGTCGGCCACGACGAAGGGGCCGCGCACGAGTAAGTCGCCGAAGGCGTGGCCGTCGTGGGGTAGGGGGTGGCCGGTATCGTCCACTATTTCCAGGTCGATGCCGAAGATGGCGCGACCCTGCTTGGTTTCAATGGCGAACTGCTCGTCTTCGCTGAGCTTAAGGTGCTTGGTTTTGAGCGTGCAGACGGTGCCCAGCGGCGAAGTCTCCGACATGCCCCAAGCGTGGCGGATCTGCACGCCCAGCTCCTCATCGAATGCTTTTAACAAAGCTGGTGGGCACGAGGCGCCACCCACAATCATGCGCCGGAGCGTGGTGAATTGCAGTTTTTTCTCCCGCATAAACGTCAGCAGCCCAAACCAGATGGTGGGCACGCCAGCCGTAAACGTGACCCCTTCCGTCTCATATAGCTCGTACAAGCTAGCCGCGTCCAGGCCGGGGCCGGGCAGCACGAGCTTGCAGCCATTGAGCGGCGCCGCGTACGGAATGCCCCAGGCATTGACGTGAAACATGGGCACCACCGGCAAGACGACGTCGCGGGCCGAGCAGTTGAAACAGTCGGGCAGGGAGGCGGCGTAGGAGTGGAGCAACGTGGAGCGGTGGGAGTAGAGTACGCCCTTGGGCTGGTCGGTGGTGCCGGAGGTGTAGCAGAGCGAAGACGCCGTATTTTCGTTGAACACGGGCCACTCGTATTCCGCCGACTCGGCCGCCAGCAGGTCTTCGTAGCAGCGGAGGTTGGGCAGATTACTGGTCTCTCCTTCCGGGGTTTGGGGCATGTGGGCGCGGTCCGTCATTAGCACCCAGTCTTTCACCAGCGGGCAGTGCGACGCCAGTTTTTCCACCAGGGGCAGGAACGTAAGATCGAAGAAAATTACGCGGTCCTGGGCGTGGTTGATGATGTAGACGAGCTGCTCGGGAAACAGGCGCGGGTTGATGGTATGGCACACGGCCCCGCTGCCCGACACCGCATAATATAGCTCCAAGTGGCGGTGCGTGTTCCAGGCCAAGGTGCCCACCCGGTCGCCAATACTCACGCTCAGACCAACCAGCGCATTGGCCAGCTGCTTGCTGCGCTGGCTCAGGCCAGCGTACGTGTAGCGGTGCAACACCCCCTCGGGCAGGCGCGACACAATTTCAGTATCAGAATGCCACTTGGCGACGTATTCCAGCAGCCCTGCGATGCGCAGAGGCTCGTTCATCATTAATCCTAGCATGGGAAGAGCGTTGGTGGGCCTTTAAGCTAGGAATTTGTACCCGTTATTCCACGTAAGATTCTCTGCTCCCATTGCCTGACACTGCGAATCTCTGCGCCTAACCCTGCGAAACACTGAGAGAAACAAAAAAGCCCCGACCATTAGACCGAGGCTTCTCGAATGAGGCGGAATAAGCTTTAACTGGCCCGCCCAATTTGCGTAGCAGCCGGCACTTCAATGAGTTGACCAGTTTTCACGTCGTAGATGTAGCCGTACACCGGAATGGTGGCCGGTACCAGCGGGTGCTGCCGAATACGCTGTACGTCATCGACCACGCTTTGCTCTAGGTTTTTGAAGGTGAGGAAAGCAATGTGGCGCGCTTCCGTCGAACCGGGACCCTGGCCGACATCATGCCAGCCAGTTTCATCGACGGTGGCCGTTTCCAGGCTGTTAGCCAGCAGGTCGCGGATGATGTCGTCGGTGAAAAGCGCCATGCCGCAGTCGGTGTGGTGGATGACGAAGAATTCCTTGGTGCCCAGCAGTTTGTAGGAAATGACCAGAGAGCGAATGGCGTCGTCGCTGGCCCGGCCGCCAGCGTTGCGGATAACGTGGGCATCACCTTCGGCCAGACCAGCATACTTGGCCGGGTCGAGGCGGGCATCCATGCAGGTGAGAATGGCGAAACGGCGAGCCGGAGGCAGCGCCAAGCCGCCTTTTTCGCCGAAGCTGGCTTGGTACTGCTGATTGGCGTCGAGAACTTCCTCTAAAATCTGGCTCATGAAAAACTGGTTTGGAATGGCAGAAAACGGGTGAGTTTAGGCTAAGCGGGTAAGGGCTGCGCGGCGGGCCAGTCGGTAGGCACTTGGGCAATGTGTTGCACGTAGTTGTTGAAGGTGTTGAGCGCCACCACCCCAATCAGCTCCACAAGGGCCGCTTTGCTGTAGCCGGCCGCGAAAAACTCGTCGAGCGTTTCCTGCGATGGGTGGCCGTTGTTGCCGACGATGCTCAGCGTCAGGGCCGCCAGCGCGTTGAGGCGGGTATCGGTGCTGCTGGCGGTGCGCACGGCAATGGTTTCTTCTTCGGTCAGACCCTGGAGCTTACCGACGGTGGTGTGGGCGGCCACGCAGTAGTCGCACTCATTGGCTTCGGAGGCGGCCAGGTATATCGTTTCAATTTCGCGGCCGCTTAGCTCGCCTTGGCTCAAAGCCGTACCGAAACCGATGGACCCATTGAGAGCCTGCGCCGAATGGGCGAAGGTGGCGTACAAGTTGGGCACGAAACCCAGCTTGCCGCGCAGGCCATCGAAAGTGGCTTTGGCGCCCTCCGGGGCCTGCTCACGGGTGAGTACTTGCAATTGATTGCTCATGAAGAAAAAGTAAAAGTGTGAATGGAAGAGAAGGCGAAAAGGCCCTCTTCGCAGTTCACGCGCGGCAGCTACCATGGACCTCTTCTCCAACTTCTGCCACCCAGCTGTGCAGCCGTACGGCCGCGTTTGCTTCAGGCAAGCACGCTAAGCACCAAGGCACATAAGGCCAAGGCTTAACCCGAAAGACAGAAAAGAGGAAAGGCGCGGTAGCGGGAAAACGCGATACGCAGTCAGGCAAGCAGCCAGTGCTGGAGCGCTTCAGGGCTGGACTAGCCTACCGTAAGCGCAAACTGGAAGAGGAAACGTGTGGGTCCTTCAACAACCACTCCCGGCCGGACACGCGACGCAACAACACATTCGCAGGCTAGCAACGAGGTGGGGCGGTAGGGCAGGGGAGGGAAAGAAGGTGTCCACGGCAACTTGTTTTTATATGGTCAGGAGTTGGCACCGTTCCAGCTTGTCACTGGGGGTTGCCGGCGTTTCGTCGAGCCTGTCTCTCCACGCCTCTGTATAAAAACAATCCTTTTATAGGTAAAGAATTGGTGCTCAAATGTAGTAGATGAATTTCAATAAAGCCACATAGCCAAATTGTTAAGAAATCGGGGCTTAGAATTGCGTGATGAGAGCTTAGACCAACTGCTTGTTTTGAATCTTGTTACGACTTGCTCAGTCAGAATTTTCCAGCCCCGGAGGGGCGGCATATCGGTAGCCCACGACAGCACACTATCTCCTAAGCCCTGTAGGGGCGACACTGGTTTAGGCCCTAATGGCGTGTCGCCCCTACAGGGCTTGTTCTTTCTCTTCTCGCTAAATACTACCGATATGTCGCCCCTCCGGGGCTGGAAGAATGTCAATAGTGTAAGGCTTGCCCGTACACAGATTGTGTAGACGTTTGTTCTACTTGACCACCGGGGACAGCGCGTCCTGACATGCTGAGTGCAGCCGTCGCGCTAGCATCGGTTACGACATTAGCCAGATGCTTCCTGCACTCGGCATGACAGGGTGCCGCCACATAATCTCAGAGAAAACGCAGCGGCCCGCAGAAGAATATCCTCCGCGAGCCGCTGCGTTTTTGGGCTGTAGAACCTCTTGGAAAGTTATTCCTCTACCGTTGTTTCTACAGTTTGCTTCTGCACCGGTCGCACACTTTCCAGCGTCACTTGCAGCACGTTGGTGCGCACGTTCAGCTCCGAGATTTTATTGTTGCGGCGCGTGGGGTTCACGCGGTTGGTAAGCACGATGCACATGATTTCCTCCTTGGGGTCGACCCAGAAATAGGTGCCCGTGTAGCCGGTGTGGCCGTAGCTGAGTGGCGAGGCGCTTTTGGCGGAGTTCACGGCCGGGTTGGTGGCGGGCCGGTCGAAGCCGAGGGCGCGGCGGTTGTCGGGGCAGAACTGGCACTTGGTGTACTCGGCCAGAGTTTCGGACTTCAGTATCTGTTGGTTGCCGTAGCGACCGTTCCAGGCGTAGAGCTGCACCAGCTTGGCCAGGTCGTTGGCGGAGCCAAAAAGGCCGGCGTGGCCGGAGAGGCCGCCGAGCAGAGCCGCGCCTTCGTCGTGTACGGTGCCGTGGAGCTGGCCGTGGCGAAACAGCGAATCGTACTCGGTGGGGGCAATGCGGCTGAGCGGGAAGCGGCGCGTGGGGTTGTAACCGAGTGTGGTGGCGCCCAGCGGCCGGTAGATTTCGTCGGTGATGAACTGGTTGAGGGGCTTGCCGCTGGCGGATTTCACGAAGCGCGGGTATAGAATGAATGACAAATCGGAGTACACATACCCCGGCTTCTCATTCAGCGGCGACTCGGCAATGGCTTTCACAATCCGCGCTGGGAAGTCCTTGCGCGCCCACAGCTTGGGGCCCGCGTGTAGCGGGAAGCGGGCCGATGAATCGGGGCGGAAGTAGCGGCGGCTTAGTTCCGAGGGTTTGGTGGTGGACACGTCCTTCGCGTCGGGGCTTTTGCCGAACAGAGCGTTGAAGATGCCGCGCGGCTTGGTGTAGTCTTTCCAGAACGGAATCCAGGCTTTGAGGCGAGCTTGGTGGGTGAGTACGTCGCGCAGCTTCAGGTCTTGCTTGTTGGTGCCGGCCAGTTCCGGGAATAGCTGGCCCATGGTCATGTCGGGATTGAATTTGCCTTGGTCCTGGAGCCGCATAAGGGCCGGCAGTGCGGCGGCTACCTTCGTCACGGAAGCCAAGTCGTAGAGGTCGGTGTTGCGGACGGCGCGGCTGGGTTTGCCGGCCTGCGCGGGGGCATCGGCAAAGGAGTGCGTGCCGTAGCTTTTGCGCATCACCACCGTGCCGCGCCGGGCAATGAGCACCTCGCCACCGGGAAACGCACGAGCCGCAATGGCGCCGTTCATGATGGAGTCGACGCGGGCTTCGAGGTTGTTGTTCATGCCCACGGCTTCGGGCTGGCTGTAGCGCAGCCGAATGCCGCCTTGTGTGGCTAAGCCCTTGCCGTAGCTGTATTTGTCGCTCACCGTCACGGGCAGGTGGCCGCTGGCCGAGATGCCGCCGAAAATCACCTCTGCCGCCACGTCCTGGGCGTTTTTACTTTCTTGGTAGGCCATGACCACGGCATCGGCGCGGTCCAGGTCCCGGATTTTAGCCACGGCGTACGCTGAGCCAAACACCGTCACGATGAGTTTTTGGCCCTTGCTGCCCATTTCGCGCAGCAGCACGTTGGTTTCCGGGCTCACCCCGAAGTTGGTGGCGGGCAGGCGGCCGAGGTTGTTGACGCCAATCAGCACCGTGTTGTAGGCTTTCAGCGTCTCGCGCATTTGCGTCAGCTCGTTGAGCGAGGGTGCGGCTGGCAGCCAGAAGTGGCGCACCGGCGCGTAGTCGGCCACCATGCGCTGGAAGTCGGTGGTGTCGCGGGTGCCGATGGTGAGCGTGGCGAGGCGCAGCGTATCGAGGCGTTGCAAGGGGAGCAGGTTCTTCTCGTTGCGCAGCACCGTCACGCTTAGCTCGGTGAGGCGCTGGCTCAGGTATTGGGCGTGGGGCGTGTTGAGGTCGGCGGTGATATTCTGGAGGTCGATGGGGCGGTATTTGTTCAGGCCGGCCCATTCTTTCAGGGCCAATACTTTGCGGCAGCGAGCATCAATGTCAGCCTGCGAAATCCGGCCGCTGTCGATGGCGGCGCGCACCATTTTCAGGGCCAACGGCACGTTTTTGCTGAACTCCAGAATGTCGTTGCCGGCTTCGAGGGCGCGCACGTCGGCTTCGCCGGGCGGGTACTTCGAGATGACGCCCTTCATGTTCATGGCGTCCGTGAAGATGATGCCCTCAAAGCCCAGCTTCTGCTTCAGTAAACCCGTCGTGATGGGCCGGGAGAGCGTGCTGGGCAGGCCGGTGGTGTCGAGGGCCGGAATATTGAGGTGGGCCACCATCATGCCACCCAGCCCGCGCGCCATCAGGCTCCGAAACGGGAACAGCTCTAGCGTATCAATGCGCCGCTTGTCGATGCGCAGCAGGGGCAGGGCCAGGTGGGAGTCGGTGTCGGTGTCGCCGTGGCCGGGGAAGTGCTTAGCCACGGCCAGCACGCCCGCATCCTGCATGCCTTTCATGTAGAGGTAGCTCTTTTCGGTCACGTTCTGGCGGTCTTCGCCCCAGCTGCGGAAGCCGATAACGGGGTTGGCGGCGTTGTTGTTGACATCAACCACCGGCGCGAAATTGACGTGCATGCCCAGGCGCTTGAACTGCGCGGCTACTTCGGTGCCCATGTCGTAGAGGAGCTGGTTTTCGCGGACGCCCCCCAGGCTCATCTGGTAAGGAAACCGCACCACGCTATCCAGGCGCATGCCCACGCCCCATTCGGCGTCCATGGCCACCAGCAGCGGCACTTTGGCCTGGCTCTGGTAGCGGTTTAGGAGCTTGCTTTGCCGCACTGGCCCGCCCTGAAAGAAGATGAGCCCGCCCACGCCGTACTGCTGCACCAGCGCCGTCACGGAGTCCTCATCGATGCGCTTGCGGTTGGAGTAGGCGGCCACCATAAAGAGCTGCGCCACGCGCTGGTCGGGCGTGAGCGTCGCCATCACCGAATCGACCCAGCGGGACTTACGCAACTGCCCGACAAACGGCACCGGCTGGTTGCGGCGCTTCGGGGCCGGCTTGGCTTTGGCGGTAGTCTTGCTAGCCGCCGTGCCCTTTTTCGGTGTGGCCGCTGGGCGTTTGGCTACGGAGGCGGGTTGGCTCCGGGAGGTTGCGCGGCGGCTTACGGCGCGGGTGGTTTTCTTCTTGGACGCGGGCTTGCGGCGGCTTTGTGCGGCGCTATCGAAGGGGCTCAGCAACACCAGCAGCAGCCACAGAAACGGGAGAAAACGGGGGGTAGGCAAGGACAGGAGAGGATGGGTTGGGTGGCGAATTTACGGGAATACGGGTCTTTTGTGTCAAGGAAAAGGAGCTGTGGCAGAAGCGCCGTATCTGCGTACGCAATCCATTCACTGCCAGAAACTCACTACCACACTATAACCGCAAGCCAAAAGCCCACCTCATCACCCACAGACACGCTGGAACAAGCGGACGAAATTGCCACCGATGATGCCGTTGATATGGTCGTTGGAATAGTTGCGGCGGGCTAGGCCTTCGGCTAGTGCGCTTAGGCGGTTGGGAGCGTTAAGGGCGGCTACGCGTACGTGTTGCACGGGCCATTCGGCGCTGGGATTGCCGTTGTTTAGCTGCTGTACCCGCGCCATGCGGGTTTGTTCAGCAGTGGCATCGAGCTGGTCAAGGCCGCCGTCGCTGCCGAAGCCTACCTGGGTGGGGCCGATGAGTTGCACGGCGTGGTCAATGTGGTCAAGTACGGTGTCGAGTGAGGCCGTGGGGCCTGCGGTGAGCCAGGTCGTTAGGTTGAACACGCCGAAAAAACCACCGGCTTTGCCGAGCGCCCGTATCTCGTCGTCGGTCTTGTTGCGGGCCGTGGGGGCCAGGGCGTGGCAGCCGGCGTGCGTGACGGCGCAGGGTTGTTTGGAGAGGTCTACGGTGTCGAGCAGAGTCTGGCGGCTGCAATGTGACAAATCGACCACCATGCCCAGAGTGTTCATCGCCGCCACCAGCCGCTCGCCGGCTCGGCTCAGCCCGCCGTCGCGCTTTTCCATAAACGAATCGGCCCAGGGAGTGCGCTCGTTGTGGGTGAGCTGGAGCACGCGCAGCCCGAGGGTGTGAAAGAGGCGGAGCGTGGCCGCGAAATCACCCGACGGCACCCCCAGAATATTCGCATCCTGGCAGGCTAGCACGATACCTAGCTTGGCTTCCCGTTTGGCGCGGGCGAAGTCTGCGGCCTGGCGTACGGCCACTACCTTGGCGTCGGGCGCTTGAAACCGCTCGTTCCACTGTGTGAGCACGCGCACTGCTCCTGTATACTCCCGTGGGTATAGGTCCAAATCGAATACTGCTGCCGACAGCCCACCTTTCAAAGCTCGGTCGATTGTTTCGGGCGTGATTCCGTCAAAGTTGTAGCACAGTGTGTCGATTCGGATAGGGTCTTTGGCGGCCAGAGCATCGGGGGCGAAGGCACTACCGGGCCATTCGGCACCGGTGGTGGGCAGGGCCGCCACCATACCCGCTGAAGTCAGGCCGGAAAGAAAGTCGCGTCGGGAAAACATAAATAGGAGCTGGCTAGAAGTTGAGGATGGAAGAGAGGAGCAGCGCGCGGCGTCGATTAGACGTTAGCGTTTCGCCTTCAAATGCTTGAGGGCCGCTTCCAGCACCGTGTCGCGGCCGTTGCGCACGTCGCGCACGGTCGGATGCACTACTATCTGCGGCTGCACGCCAACTCCCACGAATTCCTTGCCGTCGGGGTAGGTGTCGCGCTTGGTGCAGATGCGGGCCGAGCCGCCACCGGGCAGCGCGAAAGATACCGGCTGGCCGGTACTGCCGCCAGTGGGCTCCCCCATGATTTGGCCGCGTTTCATGCCGTCGAAAGCCACGGCAAAATCCTCGGCGGCCGAGTACGTGCCGGCGCCAGTAAGCACCACTACGGGCTTGGTGTAAAGGGTGCCGCCTCCTTTAGGTTGATTAGGAGCTTCGGCCTCCGACACCCACTGCGGGGTTCTGCCCCAGGCCCGAAACGGAGCAATGTAGTTGCGCGTCCTCCATTGCGAGGTTGGGAATGGCTGGTCGGTTAGGTAGCTGAGCACGTCGTACCCGATGTCGCTGTTGCCGCCGCCATTGTTGCGCACATCGAAAATGAGGGCGCTGGTTTGGCTTAGCTGCGGGTATGCATCGGCGAAGAGCTTCTTCAGATTTTCGTCGCCGAAGGTATTTAAGGCCACGTAGCCCACATTGCCGGGCAGCATCTTCACTTCCATAATCGGGCGCTTGGGAGCCTGATCGGGGTAGCCGCTCCGCGCAATGGTTTTCTGGAAAGAGCGGCCCTTGGCGTCGCGCAAGGTCAGGGCGATGGGTTGGCTGGCACTGCCGGCCAGCAGCGTATAGGTGTAGATCCGCTGGGTAAGGTCCTGCGGTGTAGAGGCACTGGCCCAAGCGGCCCGCGCCTTGGCGTAGTCGTGCACCGGAATCCCATCAACGGCCACTACTTCCAGCCCCGGCGCTAAACCCTGTTGCTGTAGAGTTAGGCTCGTGACTTCAGTGATCAGCACTTTCCCCTCCATGAGGCTGGTGCGCAGAGGAGGCCGTTCGTTTACTTCACTTTGCAATTCTTTGGGCGGATATACATTGGTGTGGCCGTCGTGTAGTTGGGCGCACATTGCTTGCAGCACTTGGTAGTAAGCCAGCGTAGTAGGCGCGGCTTGTACTTTCGGGATGGTAGCCAAGTAAAGACTGTCCCAGGACAGCTTGGGCACCTTATCAAAGAAGGCAAAGCCGTACTTAGCTTCCGACCAAAACTTGGCGAGACCTGCTAGTTTCTGGTCGTCGCTGAGCATGGGTTGGTAGGGCGTTTTCCAAACCGGGTCATTCCACAAACGCTGCTCTACTTTCACCTGTTGGTCGGAGTAGGGGATGTAGACGGGCTGGGGCTGTTGCGCGCGGCCGGGAAGCGCCGCCAGTAGCGGCAGGGCAAGCAGGCAGAGGTATCTCATACACAATGAGGGGAAGAGGGTGTGTAGTCCGAAGCTAAAGACGATGAGCCAAAGACAGCCCGAGGCTCGCCGAAGCTGCGTACCTGGCTGGCTTCCCCTAACCCCCGCCAGTTGACTAGGCGCCGCCTTCCGGCCTGTTTCTTGAGCGACGTAATGAGCTGCAAATAAAGAAAATCACCCCATAAAAAAGCCCGCCGTGTGGTGCAAACCGGCGGGCTTTTCTATGACTGGTCAGCGGCAGGACTACTGCCGCTCTTTCAGGAAACCGAACTTGCGCCGTTCGGCGTCGGCGCGGGTTTCGTCGGGGTAGTTGGCTTCGATGAGGCGCAGCAACGAGCGAAGCACCTGCTCCACGTCGTCGCGGAGGGTGTTTTTGCCGGCTACGCCCGTGGAGCGGGTACCGCGGGCTTTATCGGTCTTCTTTACCAGGGCGGCGTACTCGGTGGCCAGGGGCTGCCAGTAGGCAACGCCAAACTCCGCGGCGGGGTCGAAGCCGTGGGCGGTAAGGGCCGCTACCAGCTTCTTCAGGCTCTTGGTGCGCTCGGTGCGGTTGCGGGGCAAACTGCCCTTGCTGTCGAATCCAAATTCGGGGTGGAAGGCGCGGCCCTTGTTCTGGCGGGCATACTTCACGGCCAACATACTGCGCACGATGGAAGCGTGCTCATCAATTTCGTCGTCGAGCACGCCCAGGCGCGCTACATCGGGCGAGAGGGAATCGCCGGTCTGGTCGGTGGCACCGAGGTTGGCGGTATAGTCGGTGGCGAGCTGCCGGAACGCGGCGCTGGTGGTGTACACCAGCGTCAGCTCGGGCCGTTGCAGCCATTCATCGGCGGCCAGCTCGGCCAGGGAGGCGATGTCGAGCTCGGCGCGGGGGATATAGCCCGTTTTACTGGTAGAAGATGGGGCCTGCGGCGTACCGTCGGGGCCGGCGAGAGGAGTAGGCATAGAAGAGAAAGGATGAAGAAGAGAAAAGCACCACGTTTAAATATATAAATAATAATGTACAGGGCGCGCCACGGACCCTCCGCGTCTTTTCCCGAGGCTCCGTGGCACGCCACGCGAGCCTAGCAACTTTTCCCGAGGGCGCGTGGCATGCCACGCAAGCCCGGGAAATTTTCCCGAAGGCCCGTGACACGCCACGCGCCCTCGGGAAAAGGTACGGAAGGCGCGTGGCATGCCACGCGCCTCCAGGAGTGTTACGCGGCAGGTGCGACACGCTACCGGGGCGCTACTTCACGTCAATAACCTGTTCGGTCAGCGGCTTGCCGTCTTCGCCTTTGAGCTGGGCCGTGACGAGCAGCTTCTTGCCCTTCTCACGGAACTGGAGTAAGCCGTAGTGCTTCTGGTTGATGAGCGGACCCACGCGCAGGTCGTTGGCCTCACCCTTGTTGTTGGCGGCCGGGTGCGTGAGGCCGCTGGATGTGATTTCGTAGACCGGGTACGTGCCGCCGGTCGGCGTGAGTTTGGAAATCTCCCCGATGTGCCGGTCGCCGCTCACGAGCAGCACGCCTTTGGCTTTGCTCGAAACCAGCAGGTCGAGGAAGCGTTGGCGGGTGGCCGGGAAGTTGGCCCACTTCTCGTAAGGGTGCTGAGTGGGCAGAAACTGAATGCCCGAGGCGATGATGTGGGCATCGGCGGTGCTATTGGTGAGCTGCTGCTCCAGCCACTGCCATTGCGCCGCGCCCAGCAGGTCGCCGGTGGGGTTGGGCAGGTAGCCGCGGGTCGGGTCGCGTTGCAGCTCGTCCTGGAAGTACCGGTCGTCGAGCAGAATCACCTTCACTTTCTTACGGCCCACCTGGTAGTCGTAGGAAGTGTAGATGCCCTCCTGCGTGCGGCGTGGGGTGCCGGCGGGTTCCTTCAGGAAATCGAGGGCGAGTTGCTGGCTTTCTTTCTTGTAAGGATACTCTTTGCCGGCGTCGTTGCGGCCGTAGTCGTGGTCGTCCCAGGTGCCGATGATGACGGGCACCTGCGCCCGGAACTGGCTGTAGGCGGGCAGGTTGAACTGCGTGTCGTACTTCTGCTTGAGCACGGCCATGTCGTCGGTGTCGCCGTAGATATTGTCGCCGAGCCACATCCAGACGTCGGGCTTGTCCTGGGCAATAACGGGCCACAGCGGCTGCGGCAAATCAATCCGGTTGCAGGAGCCGAAGGCGATGGTAAGGTCTTTCTTCTGGGCTTCGGCGGGGCTGCTCCACAGCAGAGCCGCCGCCAGAGCGAACACTAGAGTTTGCTTCATGCCGCAAAGATGCCACATTGCCCAAGCCAACCGTCGGGACGCGGTGTGAAGATTAGGTTAAGAGGCATGTGAGATACCGAATTGTAGGGCAAGAGAAGTAAGAGGGTTCGGTGTCTTCTGAGATGCTGTTTTGCCCCGGGTATTCGTGCCTAGCTACAGCCTGCTTAACCCAAGTTGCGACGTAGCCGCGTAGCGGCTCAAGGATTGTAGAAAACAAGCCTAGAACGACCCCGCGCCGCGTAGCGGTGCCAGATCGACGGACGTCTCTCCTCGAACCGAATTGAGGCTACAAACCTATTGCCGCTACGCGGCTACGCCGCAACTTGGGTTACGGGGCCTACTTATCAGCAACGAAAAAGCCGCTCCCGATAGGAAGCGGCTTTCGTGGTGGTGCCTGCTCTGGTCTGCCCGCTTTTTCGCGGGCTGACCGGTCGAAGGGCGCGCGGCTTGTTAAGGAAGAATTGCGGTGAATGGGCAGACGAAACAACCTCAGCTTGCGGCGACCGGTCTGCCCGCTGAAAAGAGCGGGCAGACCGGGGCGTTCTGGCGTTGCGCCGATTCCCACCCGGTAGGCAGTTTTTCGTCGCCTGCCGGGTGGGTTCAGCCGAAGCGCGCTACTGTTTCTGGAAGCGGCGGGTGAAGGTGCCGTTGTCGGTGGTGATGCGCAGGAAGTACACGCCCGGAACCAAATCGGCCACGCTCAGGCGAGTGCTGGGCTCGGGGCGGCGGAGAGTTTCGGTTTGTACTGTTTGGCCTAGCACGCTCAACACTTCCAACCGGCGAATAACTTCCCCGGCCGGACCTTCCACCCGCAACTGGCGGCTGGTCGGGTTGGGGTAGAGCTGAAACTCGCTGGCTGCCCGGACCGGCCGGTTGGACAGCGGCGCGCCCTGGTAGTCGGCCGCCGAGCGGGGCCACAGCTCGTAGCCTTCCGCGTAGGGCATATCGGCATCGAACTGATACACCACGCCGCGGAGCGTGAAGTAGCCTTGTGGCGCGGAAGCGTTGTAAAGCGCCGTTTGGCGATGGATGAAGGCGCGGTAAGTCCGCACGCTATCCTGCACATCCACGCCAAAGCCGGGGAAGCCCTGCCCGGTGGTCCATTGCGCGGCATTCACGAGGCGCAAGCGGCGCAGCTCCACCGGCAACGACTCCAGGCTGTCCACCAACGCGCCCGTTACGCGCAGCGGCGTAGTCAGCGGCGCGGCGGCCGTCAGCAGCCGAATCGAATCGGCCTGGAAGCGAATCAACCCATTTTCCTGGCTCAAACGGCCAATCACCCGCAGCCGGTCGCCGAGGCGCACGGCGTAGCTGGCATTGTCGGCGGAGCGGAACACGTTGATGGCTTTGCCGCCATCTACCAGCGAGAAATCGAGGCCGGTAGCGCGGAAATTGGGCGAGTTCACCACGCCTTCGAGCTTGCAGTACACGCCCACGGAGTCGGCCGCGCCGGTGGGACGGATGCCGCGCACCTGCGCAATCCGATAGGCTGGGATTCGGCCCACTACTGGCGCTGGCCCGCCAGCCCGCACTCGCACGTAGCGGTGGATGCCCAGCCCGTTCCAGGCACAATAAATCAATGTGTCGCCCGTCACGGATACGCCCAGGCCGCGGGCTTCGGCGTTGCCAAGCTCCGGCAGCGGCAGCGTCCAGAGGCGCTTGTTCACTTCGTCGCGGAAGTGGAAGGATGCCGCCGTGGCCCCCGCCGCCCGCACGGCGGCGTAGACTTTACGGCCTCGCAGCACCTGCACACCGCTGGAACCCGCCGCTAAGCTGGTAATGGGTGTGGCTAGCTGGTAGTTCACAGTATCGGTGCTGGTGAAGCGCTGGATCTGGGCCGTGCCGGGGTCGGGGAGGTAGAGCGTGAGGCCGTTGGGCTCGATGGCGAAGGCGCGGGCTAGAATGCGGCCCGGCAGCGTGAGGCGTCGCACCTGCTGATAGGTGTTGCCGGTTTGCTTGAGCACGTACACGTAGTCGTCGCCCCAGAGGCTGGCCACGTACACCCGGCCCAGACTATCAGCGCGGGGCGTGGTGAGGGTGTTGCTCTGCGTGTTGGACCGCACGGGCGCGGTCCAGGAGGCCATAATCACGCCGGTCTGGGCGTTGATTTTCACCAGGCGGCTGTTGGAGCTGAGTAGGATGTGGCCGTCCCGGTCGGTGCCCAGGCCGGTGTTGTTGGCGCTCAGGCCCAGGGCCGAATTGAGCAGCGGCGAGAAGCTAGCGGGTACGCCGGCGCGGGTCTGGGCGTAGATCTTGCCGTAGTAATCCACGTACCACAGTTTGCCGAAACCGTCGTAGGTGGCGCCGTAGCCACTGCCGTTGGGCACGAGGTTGCCGTCGTAGCGGTACTCGGGCGCGGGCACTTCCACGAGGTCGGTGAGCGGGGCGTCGCTCTTGGTGAGCTGCAACACCCGGGCCGGACCAGCGCTGATGTTTTTGCCGTCGGAAGTAAGCACGCGCTGGTAGAACGTAACGGGCGTGCCAGCTGGCGTAGCGCCAAGCAGCGCGTACCAAGCATCTTCGCGGCGGCGTAAAGTGGTGAGGCGGCCAGTGCCCTGCTCAAATAGCACAGTGCTGAAAGAAGAGTCGCGGGCCAGCTGGTAGAAGTAAGTCACGGCGTCGCCGTTGGGGTCCACGCTGTTGGCCCAGCTCACGTTGAAGAGCGCCTCAATATTGCGCACCGCATACACGTTGCCGGGCCGCGTGTTAGTGACGGCCGTACGGGCCGGGGCGCGGTTGGCGGCATCGTACAACTGGCCGCGAATTTCCCCGTTGGGCGCGGCTTGCGTGCGCAGCTTCACGAACAAGCCGCCCGCCATGAGTTGGTCGGTAATAGTATCGGACTTGGCATCGAGCGTGCCCGTGAAGGAGCCGCTCCGTCCGTCCGCCGACGTTACGGTGAGCTGCGTCAACAACCGGCCTTGCTCGCCGTGCGGGCCGCTGTATACTGCCACCGCCGAGCGGTCTTCGAGCAGCGGGCTGCGCAAATTGCTGAACGTGCCCGTAACCTGTACGCGGTTGCCGCTGATGGTAGCTTGGGCCGCGCCGGTTCCCTGCGGAGCTTGGCCGGTTTCGAGGTGGAGGCTGGAGAGGCTGGCGCTGCTGGGCGCCAACTTGGCATCGCGCCGGATGATGAACGTGCCGTCGTAGGAGTAGATGATGCGCGGCAGGATGCTCGGGTCGAACACGCTCATATCGGCCGCGTTGCGCTGTTGGATGTCGTAGGTGGTGTAGGCCACGCTGTCTTGGTCGTAGAACACGTCCATGAGCGTGATGGTGTTCACCGGCGCTTTGTCGAGCGTGAGCCACGGACGCGGACCCGAGCCAGCCGCTCCGGCGTTAAGCAACTCCAGGTCGCCGCGCTTGCCGGGGTAGTAGGCGTGGTGGTGCCCGCTGATGTAGGTGGTCACGTCGAGGTCCTCCAGGATGCGGCGCAGCTGCTCGCTGTTGCGCAGGATGTTGCCCGGCGTGTCGCGCTCCTGGGCAATAGCGTACAGTGGCAAGTGGCCCACGAGGAAGCGCATCTTAGCGGCCCGCGCCGCCGGCGAGCTAAACTGCTGCTGCACCCAGGCCAGGTTGGCGGGCGTAATCTGGTCCGAAGAAGCATCCCAGCTCACGATAAACGCCTGATCCTGCTTAAACGAGTAGTACACCGGAAACTCGGTGCTGTCCACGAAATCGAGGCGGGGCGTCACAGCCGGATTCTGCCAGAATTCCTGCGTAACGCGCCGCTCCAACGGCAGCGAGCGGGTACCATCGTGGTTGCCGAGCGTGAAGGCAAACGGCACGTTGGCCCGCCGAAACTTGCTGGTTACGGACCTATCGAAGCCCTGCCACATGGTACGCATGATGGCCTCGGTGCTCACGCCCTGGCCCGCCACCATGTCGCCGCCACACACCACTAGATCGGGCCGCCACAGGCGCGGAATCCGCTGCATGATGCTGTCTACCTGCCATTCGTAAGTGCTGGAACCCAGCGCCCCGTTCAGGTCCGATACCACCGCAATGCGCAGATTGCCCCGCTGCGGCTGGCTGCCGCCGCCTCCCCCAGGGAAACGCTCCAGCTCCACCAACCGAATGGCGTCGGCCACTACGCGGGTGCCGCCCTGGCCGCGGGCTAGCAGTTCCACGTAGTCGCCGGGGTCCAGCTCGAAGGTGCCGAGCACGTTCCAGCGGGCCGTGGTAGAAAGGTCGTTTTGCGCAGCGTACAGTGTGTCGCGGCGGGTGCCGCGGTGCAGTACGTAGGGCACGCGCCGGGCATTGTCGAGGCCCTGCGTCCACCAAGCCGCCAACTGATAGCGGCCGCGGGCCAGCTGGCCCAAACCGTAGCGGGCCGTGGTGCCCACGGCGCCTATCGTCGCCGTTCGGGAAGCTGTAGTGCCGTAGTTGCTCGTGTGGTTGGTGGCACTCCATAACCCCTGCTCAGTATAGAGCGGGTTGTTGGTGTCGATGATGGTAACGGCGCGGCGTGGAGTTGCCACGTCCTCTTGCAACACCAGCGCCGAAGCATTAGCGCGCAATTGATTGCGGTTGCCGCCATCCTGGTCAGACGGGTTATTCACCACTTCGTCGGCGGCTAGCATGGTCGTGGAGCCGCCGCCATCAAGGTTGAGAGCCTCGATAGCGCCTAGCTCCTTCATCAGCTGGGCCAGTTCCTCCAGTGTAACGCCGGCGCTGGCCCGCTGGCGGCCATCTACGGCCACTACCATCACCGTGTCGCCGGCCAGATAGCCCACGGCCGTGCGCGGATTGCGGGCCAGAATATCATCGGCTACTACCTCCTCACCACTCGTGATGCGCACGGTGCCATTGTGCACCAGCACTGGCGCTCCACCCACGGCTTGGCTGGCATTCCAGATGGCCGCGCCCGCCGGAAACGTGGGGCTAGGTACCGGTTGCGGAGTTTGGGTGGGATCATTTGGGCTGGGAGTCGGATAAGCCCAGGTGGTGTTATCGGGGCCGTCTACGCTGCCGCCCAGGCCGTAGACCCAGGCCACATCGGGGCGGCGGTTTACGAGCCCGAAAGCACCGCGGGTCGGGTAGTAGGTGCGGCCGTTGCGGGCAATGGCTTTCTGGTTGGGAGCCACGCCATTGCCATCCGTGATAACGAGGCTAACCGACGCGGTGGAGCTGAAAAAACCACCGTTCGAGGCCCAGATGGCCTGGTTGGCCTGCGCGTGCTCGGCGGTGGTTTTTAGGCGGAAGTTGGGTCCTTTTTCTGCTCCTACAGCCCGCAGGCGCAGGTTTCGGTCGGAAAGAGCCATTTTGGTGTACATGGCCCGTACGCGCTGGCCGCCGGGCAGCGTACCGTTGGTTTCGAACACGCGCACCGAGGGCGGGAGCAGCACGTTCAGGTCTTCGCGCGGCGCCCAGCGCAGGTTGAGGGGCGTGGTGGGCTGGGCGAGGCTGGGCAGCCAGGGCAACAGCGCGCCGGCCAGCAGCAAGTACAGCTTTTTCATAGGTGTGGAGATGGAGTTAGACGGAAAGCCAGGCAAAAGTATCTCCGCATTTTTCCATTTTGTGCCACTTCCCGAAGGCTTAACTATAAGGTTACGTAGCGGTAAACTAGGCAATGTGGCTCGCAGCAAATAGCCCGAAACCCAATCCTAATTAAGCTATAAGCTGACGTTGCGCAGCGAGGCTGTACGGAGCTGAATCTGGTAATCATAGCTGATTTCCTGGCCCCATGCTTGTAACTACGGAAGCTGCCAGCAGCTACCTTTGTGTTTTCCGCTATATGTATTGCAACTGGTACGTCGTTTGACAGGCTGGTTGTCTCCTCACGTTTGCTAACTCAGCTGCCTCAATGCCTTTTGTATCTCTCCTGGTTTCGTTTGCCCGGCTCCGCTGGTTGTTGCTCGTCGGCTTACTAGGCCTGCTCACTTTTTCGGCCCAGGCGCAGATACAGCTGCGGGGTACCGTCGTAGACAAGGATTCTCGCGAGACGCTGCCCTTTGCCAGCGTAGTGGTGCGCAACACTTCCCTCGGTACCACCACCAACGCCGACGGCGCTTTCACGCTGACCGTGCCCAAGCTGCCCGTCACGCTGCTGATTTCCGAGCTGGGCCACCTCAAAGACACCGTGCGCGTTACGAGTGCCGGCGCGCCGCTGCAACTGGCCTTGGCCACGGCTTCGGTGGCGCTGCCCGAAGTGAAAGTGGGCAGCTACCCATTTCAACTTGTGGATAGGGCTTACCGGCAAATGAAAAGCAACTACGGCCGCAAGTACTATGGTAAGGCCTTCTACCGCCAGATCACGCGCATCGACAAGCAGCCGACGGAGCTGCAAGAAGTGGTATGGAACGTGAAGTCGAGCAACGCCCGAATTGAGGGCACAGCCATTGCGCAGGGGCGCTACGCGGCGGTTCCGAGCCTCACCAACTTCGGCAACTTCTCGCTCTATACCAAGTCCTACGGCCTCTTCGATGCCAACGCCGACACCACGAAATCCCTGGCCTTGCTCAGCCCCAACGTGGTGACCAACTACCTGCTGGAGCTAAAAGGCGTGGTAGCCGGTGCCGATACAACCAAGGGCGGCATCGCCGAAATTGCCTTTCAAACCCGTCCCGAGCTGACGAAATACCGCGCCGAAGGCACCATCTGGATTGACGTAGACACCTACCGGATCGTGCGCTACCACATGACCTCGCCCAATTTCACCGGTTCTACATCCAACCCCAATCAGAAATTTCGCAACACCAAGCTGGAAATCGAAATGGCCTTCCAAAACCTTGACCAGGAAGCCGTAGTAGCACCGCTGGAATACATGAAAGTGAACCTAGCCGCCGACCTCATCAGTCCCGGCAAGCCTACTACGCCGCTCACTGTATCGTCCTTCACCTTCTTCTACGATACCAACACCACGCCTACCACCATTCCCTACGCCCGCGTAAGCGTGCAGGACCGCGACTTGGTGGCCATCAAAGCCATTAAATACGACCCGGAGTTCTGGGCCAACAATCCCGTGGTGCGTCGTACGCCTGTGGAAGATGAAGTTGTTGCCTCCTTCGAGAAGAAGGGCGCTTTTGGTACGATGGTGAAAAAGGCCGAACCCAAACCCGACGTACGAATCCGCAACGGCCGCATTGAGTAGCCTACGCAGTGAGATCTTAGATTTGAGAACTTAGAGCTTAGAAGAACACATTGGGCGTTTACTTCCGCCCAGCTGCTTCTCGTGCGTCTGCTGAGAAAACGGCCTGACGAGCAACAAAAAAGCCGCTCCAATGTAGGAGCGGCTTTTTTGTTGCTGAAAGCCAAGGCTTGAGTGGTTGGCATAAGGAAAGCGCCCTGCTGCTATATGCCGCAACCTCGTTAGCAGTACCATAGCTCGACTCTTAGTTCTAGGCTCTACCTACTTAGCTTTTGCGGGCAGCTTCGTAGCGGCGGTTTACTTCGTTCCAGTCTACCAGGTTCCAAAAAGCAGCTACGTAGTCGGGCCGTTTGTTCTGGTATTTGAGGTAGTAAGCGTGCTCCCATACATCGAGGCCGAGAATGGGCGTGCCCTGCTGAATGCCAGGCAAGTTCATGAGCGGATTGTCCTGGTTGGCTGTGGAACTGATAAACAGCCGACCCTGCTTGTCGCGGCACAGCCAAGCCCAGCCAGAGCCGAAGCGACTGGTAGCAACTTTGGTGAATTCCTCTTTGAATTTATCGAACGAGCCGAAAGTCGTGTTGATAACGGCCAAAAAGGCGCCCTCCGGCTGCTTGTTGCTGCGGGGCGTGAGGATGGTCCAGAAGAAAGAGTGATTCCAGTGGCCTCCCGCGTTGTTCCGAACGGCGTCAGTTTGCTGGTCGGCTATGGAAAGCAGCTTCTCCAACGACATTTTCTGCTGGGGTTTACCCTCCACAGCCTCGTTCAGCTTCGACACGTAGGTTTTATGGTGTGCATCGTGATGCACTTCCATGGTGCGCGCATCAATGTGCGGCTCCAGCGAGTTAGCAGCGTAAGGTAGAGCGGGCAGCGTGAATGGACCATCGGCAATGGGGGTAGCACGGGCTTCTCGCAGGAGTTTTTCGTCGTGGGCCCGGGCCAACAGCGCAGGACTCACGAGGGCACCCATCATGGTTAGCAGGCTATTTTTCAGGAACTCTCTTTTCAGCATAGGATGAAGAAGGGGAAAGGAAGGTGAAGGCCTAAGATAACGCCGAAACTACAGGAAATCCACTGCCGATGGCACAAAACCACTAGCTGGGCTTTCTTCTCAAATTACAACGTCAACCATTCGGAAACCGGCTTTGGGTTATGGATTGGTGCTCCACATGCCGGCTTCTTTGATAAAGATGCGCCGGTTGAGTTTGAGTTGCGCCACGATAAATTCGGCCAGGTCTTCGGGCTGCATCACTTTGTCGGGGTTGCCGTCGGTGAGCTTGTTGCTGATGGCGAGTTCCGTCGCTACGGTGCTTGGTGTGAGAGCCGACACGCGGATGTTGTGGCGGCGCACTTCCTGCATCAACGATTCTGTGAGGCCAAGCACCGCAAACTTGGACGCGCTATAGGCACTCGTGGTAGCCGCACCGCGCTGCCCAGCCGTGGAAGCAACGTTGATAATGTCGCCGGTTTCGCGGGCTATCATGCCGGGTAGTACGGCGCGGGTAGCGTAATAAGTGCCCAGCAAATTCACCTGAATAATATGCTCCCACTCAGCCGGGTCCATGTCCACGAGCTTAGCGAAAGTGCCGATACCCGCGTTATTGATCAGAATGTCGATGGATCCAAGCGCGGCGGTGGCGCTTGCTACTGCCGCCTCCACAGCGGCCCGGTCGGCTATGTCAGCGGCGACTATTACCGGTTTGCCGCCGAGGGCTTCAATCTCTTGAGCTACTGCTTGCAATTGGGCTTCGTTGCGGGCCAGCAGCGCCACCTGTACGTTTTCTTGCGCCAGAGCCAACGCTATGGCACGCCCAATTCCTTTGCCCGCGCCCGTCACGAGGGCCTTTTTACCAGCTATAGAGTCCATTGATGAAGGAGTTATAATTTAGATGCCAAGGGGGTAGCATGGCATTGCGGCTACTTAACGCCTCGCCAATACTATATGTTGGCTACGGCCGGGTATTCTCCCGAATGGAGAAAGTTTTTCCCAAAAAGGCATACCGTTTTTAGCAGTGAATTAGGATTTTCAAATATTTCATAAGTACAAAGAAGTGCCACTGTTATAGTTGCGGGACAAAGCTTCGGGCTTGATATATCTAATTGCTTTGAACGATTATTTATTAGTATAGAATAATACTTGTATGTGAAATTTTAGTGTTTACACACCGCCATAATGCGAAGGAAGGCGTAAAGGTCACAAACAATTCCTGTTTAGTTTAAACAAAGCCGCCTTTCCCATGAAAACCCATGTACTTTCTTTCGTTCTATTTCTGCTGTTCGGGTTCAGTGCTTCTTCGCGAGTACTAGCCCAAGTCACGTACACTTCTCGACCCGGGGGTGGTGCCTGGAGCAACCCCAATACCTGGGTCGTGAGCGGAGCATCTGGTGCTTCGTCCGTTCCATCTAGCAGCACCACTCGTGAGCGGGAAAGCAACAACATCATCGTCATCACCTCGCCAGTCCGCCTCGACACCGACTACAACATTGATGGCGCCGCTGGCATGCTGACCATCAACGCGGGCGGCTCATTGATTGAAGACGCTCCGGGCCGCCGGCTAAACTTTGGCAGCCAGCAAGGCGCCGACCAGCTGCGTCTCGTTCTCAATGGCACCCTACAAGTAACCTCGCTGAGTTTCTACAAAGCCGACGCGGAAATAAACGCGCCGCTGCGCACTAGCTGCAACATCTCGGTCGAAAACCAATCGACGCTAAATGTGAGCGACAACGTGACTATAGCCGGCAACTTGATTGTGCGCCAAGGCAACCCTAGTATCGAAGGTGCCGGCCAGTTGAACATCAGCGGCTGCGTGCTCAGCAACAACAATGGCTCTTTGAATGGCCTGTTCGGTCCTAATCTGCGGGTGTGCGTGCAAGGCCTGGCCAACACCTGCGATACGGAAGGACTGAGCTGCAACCCCCGCGTGGCGCAGGCCATCAGTATCAATGGCTGCCGTGGGCCGCTGCCGGTAGAGCTGCTAAGCTTCACGGCCCGCAACGTAAACGGAGCAGTTGAGCTGCAATGGTCCACGGCATCGGAAAAGAACTCAGCCAGCTTCCTAGTGGAGCGTTCCACCGAAGGCTACGAATTTGCGCCAGTTACCTCGGTTCCGGCGGCCGGCACTTCGCAAGGCTTGCGGTCCTACTCCACCCTCGACCAACGGCCGCTGGCGGGCGTCAACTTCTACCGCCTCAAGCAGATTGACTTGGATGGTACGTTCTCTTACTCGCCGGTGGTGAGTGCGCAGGTAGCCGGCACCAGTAAGCAGGAGTTAAGCGCTTATGGCAACAGCGGCCGGCTGAACGTGGCAATGAACACCCCCGCCGTGTGCCAAACTCTCCGCATTCTCGACAACATGGGCCGCGTGGTATACACCGAGTCACTACCGGAAGGCACCACCGGCAACGTGGTGCGCGAAGTACCTTTGCGTGGAACTGGTGCCGGCGCTTACATTGTGCAAGCCATTACAACGCAGGGTACCATCAGCCGCCGGTTTATGCTGGTCGAGTAAGCTCCTCCCGGGTAATTGCTACCTGATCTGAAAAAGCCCGTGGCGCAGTCCACGGGCTTTTTCGTGTTTGTGGGCGAGGTAGAGGTATTACGGTTCAATAAACCTCTTACCTTTCCCCTCTTAAAACCACATTTCCCACTCCCATGAAAAGACTTGCCCTCACTGGCCTGCTGGCCGGGGCACTGCTAGTTGGCTGCAATCAGCAGAAGCCGGCTACGGAGTCCGGTACGGCGCCTACCGCGACTTCGCTCGCCAACGTGAAAGACGTGAATCAGCTGTTCGAACTGTACTGGGAAGAAAACGCCAAGCTCTTCCCGCTGGAAGCCACCACCCAAGGCGACAACCGCTACAACGACCAACTGCCCAACGACGCCTCTCGCGCCTTCCGGCAGAATCTGGTCAGCTTCTATCAGAAGTACCTGGACCGACTCAAGAAATTTGACCGGGCCAAGCTGGCCGCTAAGGACAAAGTCAGCTACGATATTTTTCAGTACGACCTCGAAAACCGGCTCGAAGGCCTCAAGCTGAACACCTGGATGATGCCGTTCCAGCAGTTCTGGGGCCTGCCCATCTCCATGGGGCAGTACGGTTCCGGCGAGGGAGTGCAGCCCTTCAAAACCGCCAAAGACTACGACAACTGGCTGGGCCGGGTGTGCGGGTTTTCGGCGTGGGCCGATACGGCCATCAGCAACTTCCGGCAAGGCATGCAGGCCGGCGTCGTGCTGCCTAAGACGCTGGTCAAGAAGATGATTCCGCAAATGCGCGACCTGGTGGTGACGGACCCAACCAAGAGCCTGTTCTACGGCCCCATCAACAAAATGCCCGCCGATATTTCGGCGGCCGATAAGGAGCGTATTACGGCCGCTTACAAGAAGGCCATCATGGAAGAGCTGGTGCCTACTTACCAGAAGCTCGGCAACTTCCTGGAAAAAGAATACCTGCCCAAAGCCCGGCCCAGCACCGGTATTTCGGCTATTCCTAATGGCTCGGAAATCTACCGCTACTACGTCAAAACGTGGACTACCACCGACAAAACGCCGGAGGAAATCTACCAGACCGGCTTGAAAGAAGTGGCCCGTATTCAGAGCGAGATGGAGAAGGTGAAAACCCAAGTGGGTTTCCAGGGTGATTTGAAAGCCTTCTTCGCCAACCTGAAAGAAGACCCCAAACTAATGCCCTTCAAGCAGCCGGAGGACGTGCTCAACGCCTTCCGCGGCATTCAGGCTAAAATCACCCCGAACCTGCCTAAGATGTTTGGGCGCACGCCCAAAACGCCGTTCGAAATTCGCCAAACGGAAGCCTTCCGGGCCGCTTCGGCTTCGGCGGAGTACAACCAAGGCTCCCCCGACGGCTCCCGACCCGGCATTTTCTACGTGCCTATTCTCGATGCCACCAAGTTCAACGTGACGTCGGGCATGGAGTCGTTGTTTTTGCACGAAGCCATTCCGGGCCACCACTACCAGATTTCGTTGCAGCAGGAAAACACGGATCTGCCCAAGTTCCGGCGGTTTGCCTGGTATGGTGCCATGGGCGAAGGCTGGGCCCTCTACACCGAAAGCCTAGGTAAAGAGCTAGGTCTCTACACCGACCCGTACCAGTACATGGGTGCCCTCGGCGATGAAATGCACCGGGCCATTCGCCTGGTGGTAGACGTGGGCATGCACACTAAAAACATGAGCCGCGAAGAAGCTATCAAGTACATGATGGCTAATGAAGCCATCAGCGAAGAAGGCGCCACGGCCGAAATTGAGCGGTACATGGCCATTCCGGGCCAGGCGCTGAGCTACAAGATTGGAGCACTCAAGATTCGGGAAATGCGCGCCAAGTACGCTAGCCAGCTAGGCGCCCACCACGACAAGCTGCGCGAGAAGTACGCGGGCCAGAACCGGGAGCATTTCAACTTGGCAAACTTCCACGACGAACTGCTCAAAGATGGCGTAATGCCCTTGTCTGTGCTGGAACGTAAGATGGACAACTGGGCCGCATCGGAGAAGTAGCACCGCCGCTCACAACTAATAAAGCCCGCCTCACGCTCAGTTTCCTGAGGAGGCGGGCTTTTATTGTAAGGTCAGGTCTTGGTCAGCTAATCCGGGGGACTATATAAGCTGTGGGCAGAGTATCAGGTGGTCGAGCCGCCGGTTGAGCCAGAAGTAGAACCGCCTGTAGTGCTGCCGCTGGTGGTACCCGAAGTGGTGCCACCCGTTGACCCAGTGGTAGAGCCCGAAGTAGTACCGCTGGTTGAGCCAGTAGTAGAGCCAGACGTAGTACCACTTGTTGTACCTGTGGTACCGCCAGTAGTCGTACCAGAAGTGGTGCCCGTAGTACCACCAGTGGTGGTACCGGAAGTGGTGCCGGTAGTACCACCGGTAGTAGTACCAGACGTGGTACCCGTGGTTCCTCCAGTGGTAGTGCTCGAAGTGGTGCCCGTAGTACCACCAGCAGTCGTACCGGAAGTTGTGCTGGTAGTAGAACCCGACGTTGTGCCCGAGGTGGTACCAGTAGTGCCGCCTGCAGTAGTGCCGCTTGTCGTGCCAGTCGTGCCACCGGCAGTCGTGCCCGACGTAGTGCCAGTGGTTCCGCCAGCAGTCGTGCCCGAAGTGGTACCGGTCGTGCCGCCAGATGTCGTGCTGGAGGTTGTACCTGTTGTGCCACCAGCAGTGGTACCAGATGTCGTGCCAGTCGTACTACCTGAGGTAGTGCTGCTGGTCGTGCCGGATGTGGTGCTGCTGGTCGTGCCCGTCGTAGAGCCCGAGGTGGTGCCACTAGTCGAACTAGTGGTGGAGCCCGAGGTGGTGCCGGACGTAGTACCTGTTGTAGAGCCCGACGTGGAGCCCGAGGTGGTACTGCCGGAAGTTGTAGAAGGAGTGCTGTTGTCGTCATCATCGTCGTCACAGGCAGTGAAGACGAGGGAGGAGCAGAGGAGGGTGCCGACTAGCAGCGGAAGCCAAGATTTCTTACATGACAAGCAAAGGGGGTGAAGGTGGATAACAAGACTGAAACGCCCCTTTATACGCCCCGTTGGCCAGGCCCTAGGTGTTTATGAGCACTGAAGAAACACGGATTTTGACCCGGTAAAAAACTACGGTTGTGGGCATTTTTAACGATAGTTCACGTAGTTACTACCATTATGTCTGTCCAGTTTTTGAGTCAGCAATCAATTGTCGAGTCAGTTCTACGAGGCTGCTATAAGCGCGTATCGACCGAGAAAGAGCAGCTTTCTACCTTGCCTCGGAAAACAATGCGCCACAGTTGCTAGTCCAGCTGCTGCCGTCTCACCCGTTCCATCCTTTTATCGCATGCGCCACCTCACCACCGCCGATCTGCAAGGCTTCGACAAGATCTTCCGCCTCAACCTCGTCAATGCCCTGCCCGGCTATAAACCCGCCAATCTCATCGGCACGGCCAACTCGGAAGGCGCCACGAATTTGGCCATCTTCAGCTCGGTGCTGCACCTAGGCTCGGCCCCGGCCGTGCTCGGCCTCGTAACGCGGCCCACCACTGTGCCGCGCCACACCTACGAAAACCTCAAAGCCTCCGGCTGCTACACCATCAACCACGTGCCCGCCGACTTCGTAGCCCAGGCCCATTACACCTCCGCCGATTTTGCCCGCGAAGAATCAGAATTCGATGCGTGTGGTTTCACTCCAGCGTGGCGCGACGATTTCCCAGCTCCCTACGTGGCCGAAAGCCCCATCAGCATGGGCCTGCGCCTACGCGAAGAGCTACCCATTCACAACGGCACCGTGCTGCTGGTAGGTGCCGTAGAGCACATTTACCTATCCGAAAACCTACTGCTCCCCGACGGCACCCTCGACCTTGTAGCCGCCGATACCGCCAGCATCTCCGGCCTCGACTCTTACTACCGCGCTCAGCCAGTAGGCGCCTTTGCTTATGCCCGACCCGGCCAAGGCCCCCAGCCAAAAGCTGAGTAACTACCTACAATGAAAAAGCCCGACGCAACTAGCGCCGGGCTTTCATTTTCTATTTCCCGAAGGAGTGAAGAACCTTAGTCGAGGATGTAGCGCAAGCCGATCTGAGCGCGCCAGCGGCTGTTCAAATCAGTGTTGTTGATGAAGGTCTGGTTACCGCCTGTGAAGTTAAATGTTGGCGTGTTGGGCGTAGCCGTTGGATAAGCTACTTCTACCAAACGATTGTTGGCAAACACTCGCCGCACGCCCCAATCGGAGTTGATCAGGTTGCCTAAGTTCTGAATATCAAAGCTGACCTGGAAAGTGTGCTTTTTCTCACCAGTCATTACAGAGAAATCTTGCAGAAGTTTAGCGTCAAGCTGGGTGTACCAAGGGCTGATAGCACCGTTGCGCTCCGTATACTGGCCGCGGCGGCTCCGCAAGTAGTCGTCCTGCTCGATGTAAGCATTTAGGCGCTGCCACTGCTGGTCGGCCGTTACGGTGCCTTGCGCATTAGTGACATCTACTAAGTTGATTTGCTCACGCGAGGCTGGCACAAAAAACAAGTCATTGCCAGGAATACCATCGCGGTTTAGGTCACCGGCATAGGTGTAGGAGAAGCGGTTGCCCTGCGCTGCTTCAAAGAAGAAGCTTAGCGTAGTAGCCATGTGTTTGTTGGCATACTCAAACCGCTTACCTGCCGCCCCAATAATGCGGTGTTGTAAGCCGAAGTCACTGTAGGCCAGCTGCGGGTTGTTTGCGTTGCCGACAACCGGGTTGCGCTGGAAGGCGTCAGCCGCAATTTCGCCGGGATTAGAGGTTACGTCCTTGGCGCGCGAGTAGGTGTAAGCTGCTTGCACATACAAGCCATTGGCAAAATCCTTCTTCAGTTGCCCTGTGAGCGAGTATTGGTAGCCTTTGTTGGTATTCTCCAGTACGATTACGCCAGCATCTAGGAAGCTGAATTGCCCATCAGGACCATTGAAGCCCGGCGTAATGCGCGGTCCAGCAGCTGGATAAATTAGGCGGTCGTCGGTTCCCGTTAGTCGCTCAGTGGGAGTCACCAGGTTGTAGTTGCGGTGAATGGCCGCATTGCGATCCTTGGAGTAAATGGCCTCCAGGGTTGCTACGATGCCGCCTGGTAGTTGCTGGTCGATGGCGAGATTAGAGCGCCACACCTGCGGGAACTTGAAATCGCGGGATGTGCCATTAATCTGGAAAGTATAACCTGCGTCAAATTGGGCGTTAGAAGCTTGGTTGCTGATCCATACGAAAGGAATACGGCCCGTGAAAATGCCCGTGCCACCGCGTATCTGCGTAGTGTAGTCGCCTTCCACGGCATAATTGAAGCCCAAGCGTGGCGACCATAGCGGTGTAGCCTTAGGAAACTGGGTCACATCGACTTTCGCTGGCTGGCCTTCTGAGTTTAGCAGCGGCGCATTGAGAATTTGCTGGTTTTGGGGCACAGTGGTATCGTAGATGGGCAAATCAGCCCGGATACCTAGAGTCAGCTTGAAAGACGGAGTCACATTCCACTCGTCCTGCGCGTAAAGGCCAAGCTGAGCTACATTCACGTCTACTGACTTAACTGGCCGCCGACCACCGGCCTGAGCAATGGCAGTCAGATCCACGAAAGAAGTGTCTAAAGGGTTGGTTACCTTGAAGAACTGGTCGACGTCCAAGCCCCCGAAGAAAGGATAGCCGTAGCGTTGCAGGTTAAAAGCATTCACGAAAGCAAACCGCTCATACGTTACACCCGCAGTCAGCACGTGGGCTCCCGCGAAGTAGCTCAGGTTATCCGTGAACTGGATGATGTTTTGGTCCAGCTTGTTGTTGGCCGAAAACTGCTCCGTGCCCACCGATACATAAGTGGTACCATTTTTAGTGATGTCGATGAACGGAAAGAACGTGCTAGAGGGCAGGTCCCGGAAGTCGCGGAAAGCAGAATAACTAAGCTGTGCCTTGTTGCTGAATTTCTCCCCAATGCGCGAGTTCAACTCGCCTACCACTGAGTTCAGGTTGTTGTTGATAGTGTAGCCGGAGTTCGAGAATTGGAGCGTGTTCACGCCTTGTACCCGCGAAGAAGGAGCAATAGCAATGGGGTGGGGGCCCTGTTCACGGTAGCTTTTGAGGTAGTTGTACCGGATCGAGAAAGTGTTTTTCTCATTAATATTCCAGTCCAGCTTAGCCAGAATTTTGTCGCTGTACGTGCGGTAGGTAAAATCTCGGTACGTGCCGGGGTCGTAGCCATATACAGTATTCAGGCGTTCGCGGATGGCTATCAGGTCGCTCTCCAACACGCGGCTCACGCCATCAGCGCGGCCGTTGAGAGCAGCATTTGCTTCGTCGGCATTTGCAGCGGGCCGGAAAGTCAGAGCCGGGTCGTCGCGGCGAGTGATTTCGGCGTTCGTGAAGAAGAACAGTTTGTTCTTGATGATAGGGCCGCCGAGCGCGAAGCCCGTTTGATTGAACTTCAGGTCGGGGTTGGAGATTTTCGCATCACCTACCTTCTCTCCAATCAGGCTTTCGTTACGCAGGAACGTGTACACGGTGCCTTTGATGTCGTTGGTACCGCTCTTGGTTACAGCGTTTACACCGGCACCCGTGAAGCCGCCTTGGCGCACGTCGAACGGCGCAAGGCTCACTTCAATTTGCTCAATGGCGTCGAGGCTTACCGGCTGCGAGTTGGTTTGGCCGCCCGGCGTGGGGGCATCCAATCCAAATGAGTTATTGAAAATGGAGCCGTCGAGTGAGAAGTTGTTGTAGAGCGTATTGCGGCCCCCAAAGCTCAAGCCGCTGCTTTGCGGGGTGAGGCGCGTGAAATCTTCCTGGGAGCGGCTGATGGTGGGCAGCGTCCGGATGGCGGCGCTGCTTACGTTGGTAGAAGCACCCGTGCGGTCTTTATTGATCTGGCCGTCGCGGTTGCCTTTTACTACCACTTCGCTCAGAGCTTGGGCGCCGTCGGCCAGCGTAATCTTGCTTTCAAAGGTCTTGCCCAGCGCCAACTGAATACCCGTATCAGTGTGGGTTTGGGCACCGACGAACGAAACCACTAGTTCGTAAGGCCCCCCAATACGCATGTTGAGCAAGTCGTATTGGCCATTTTCGCGGGTGGCGGTGCCATATTTCGTGCCCGATGGCAAGTGGGTGGCAATAACCGTGGCGCCTGGTAGCGGCTCTCCTTTGGCATCCAACACCAATCCCTTCATTGCGGAGGTCGTAACCCCCTGTGCCAACAATGTGCTGCTGCCCGTGAAAAGTATAAAGCCGAGCAGTAAAAACAGTAGTATTCTGTTTTTCATAAAAAGAGCTTTTTTGTTTATCCGAGGCGCTTCCTCAGAATTTCGTGGCAAAAGTAGGTTAAGGCATTGTGAAGTATACTAGCGTAACAATTTGGTAACAATTTGGAAATACAAATAAATACTGCTCTGATAAACAAGTATTTAATATAAAGCAATCTTATTTTTCATACTTCAATCAAAAGGCTAATTCTAGTACAGAGCTATAAAACTTGTGTGTTTTCCCGCGCGCATGTGTGTTTTCCCGCGCGCAGATAATACATAGGATTTTTGAAAAATTGAAAGTAAAACGGATGTAATTTTTCAGTGATGCACAATGCTGAGCTCAAAACGTTGAAGTTATGGCAATAAGGCTCATCCTGTGGTTTAAGGGACTGGTTAGTAGATAACGTGAGGCAAGAGCTTGGCTTTTTTGAAAGCGCTTACGTTAAACAAGCATTCGTATCAAGCTTCATCCTCTCACCTATGACCAAATACTTCTGGCAAACCATAGGCCTGGGCACCGTAGCTGGCTTCCGCAGTATGGCGGCCCCCGCCTTGCTGACAGCCAACCTCGTCAAATTTCACCCGCAGGGCTTAGCTGGTTCACCGCTACGCTACCTGCAGAAACCGTTGGTAGCTAAAGGCTTCCAGTTGCTAGCCGGCGGTGAGCTTATTGGTGATAAACTTCCGCAAGCTCCCAATCGAATTGCTCCACCCGTATTGCTGGGCCGGTTACTGTCGGGAGCGTTGGTAGGAGCAGCACTCTACAAAGCCAACCACGGTAGGACACTCAATGGGGCATTGCTGGGGAGCATCGCTGCGGGTGTTGCTACTTTCGGCAGCTTTTGGCTGCGCCAGAAAACCACCAGCGCTTCCGGCCTTCCTAGCGCGCTAGTCGGTGGGTTAGAGGATCTGTTGGTATTCAGCAGTGGTTTGGCTTTGTCGAAAGGAACTGATGCTGGCGCTCCAGCTGGCTGGGCTTTGTAAAAGTGTTATCGGCAGTAAACAGAAAAGTCCATCAACGTAGCGCTGATGGACTTTTCTGTTTGTAGGTTTCCCTAAGCTGCAAGCCAAGGTTTCCTAATTTCTCTGCCGAGAGCTAACGGTCCAGCTTGGTTGGGGTGTTGGGGTTGTTAGCGGAAACGTCTATGCCCGAATTGACGGAGCGTTTCTGGTCATACGCCGAGCCGGTGCCAATTGGCCGGTAGGTGTCTATGTGGGCGCTGATGCTGTCCCGGTTGGTTTCGTTGGGGGTGGCGGGCGGAGCATCAGCAAAACTATCTCTCAAATGTGAGTCATCGCCGGGAGTGAGGGTGTAGTCGCAGGCAGTAAAAGCAGCGCTCGACACCAGCGCCAGCAAAATAGAGGCAGTGCGTTTCATGGAAAAAGTAGAAGAGTATGCTATGGCAAACGTGCCTGGTTAGGCTGCGGTTACAGCTAGGCTGATCGAAGCGGCTGAACTCCTCACTCGGTAGCTGTTCCAGCTTCAATTTCGTTTATTTATTAACAGTGCAGCTTCGCCTGCATATTGCGTTTTAAAAACTGGCCTTTTACACTCTGCTGCCGCAATGAGCATTGCTTAGAAGCTCTTAGGTTGCTTCTAATACGGCTACTTGTAGGCGCATCGTAGGCGCATACCCGTATAGCGGAAGGACAGCGGGAGGTTTGGTGCTCCTGCCTGTTCACCGTTTATGGGTTCCAACCAGCCTACCACTAGCATGTCCGATTCTTCATCTAGCGTTGTCTTGTTTGACGGCGTCTGCAACCTCTGCAATGGCTTCGTCCAATTCGTTATCAGCCACGATCCGGCAGGCCGTTTTCATTTTGCCGCGCTGCAATCAGAGGTAGGAAAGACGCTATTGGCGCAGCACGGCCATGAGGCGTCTATTGCTCCGGAAACGGTTATGTTGCTCGAAGACGGATATCTGTATACCCATTCTACGGCGGCTTTGCGCATCGCGCGCGGGCTCAGTTGGCCGTGGCGGGGCTTTGCAGTGGCCTTGTTACTGCCACGTTTCCTGCGCGATGCCGCCTACCGTTTCGTGGCGCGCCACCGGTATCGTTGGTTTGGCCGACAGGAAAGCTGCTGGCTGCCCACCCCAGAATTGAAAGCGCGCTTTCTGTGAGACTGCTGAATGATGAAGCGAGGAGAAAAGCAACTTCACCCTTGGTAATGTTAGCTTAGCCCACGCGCTTAGGCCAACTCTCGTTCGTGATTGTGCAGGTATTTAGGCTAATGGTTCTCACGCCAAAACCGCCGTACTTGCCTTGACTATTTCTACCATCACCCACTTCAATTCCTCCGTCCCCATGCAAGCTCTTGTTCTTGATGGCATCAACCAGCCCGTGCAATTTCGTGAAGAGCCCACGCCGCAGCCTGCACCCGGCCAGGTGCAGGTACAACTGCATGCCGCGGCCCTCAATCACCGCGATGTCTGGATTCAGAAGGGTCAATACGCGGGGCTGAAATTTCCCATCATCCTGGGCTCCGATGGGGCCGGCATCATTACGGCAGTAGGAGAAGGGGCAGATGCCAGCCTGCAAGGCCAAGCGGTGCTTATCAACCCCGGCCAAAACTGGGGCGACCAGCCCGCCGCCCAAGGCCGGGATTTTCAGATTTTAGGGTTGCCCCAGAATGGCACCTTTGCCGAGTACGTGTGTGTGCCGGCCGAGCAAGTGCAAGCAAAACCAGCGCACTTGAGCTTCGAGCAGGCCGCCGCCTTACCGTTGGGAGGCGTTACGGCGTACCGAGCCCTGTTTACGCGGGCCAAGCTGCAAGCTGGCGAGCGGGTGCTAATCAGCGGCGTAGGTGGCGGAGTAGCTTTGCTGGCGTTGCAAATGGCCGTGGCGAGTGGGGCTGAAGTATGGGTTACTTCGGGTTCGGAGGAGAAAATTGCCAAAGCCGTGAGGTTAGGTGCCAAGGGCGGGATCAGCTACAAAACGGAAAAATGGCCCGCTACGCTCACCAAGCAAGCTGGCGGAGGCTTCGACGTTATCGTGGACAGTGCCGCTGGGCCGGGCTTTAATGATTTAGTTGATGCCGCGGCTCCGGGTGGGCGCATCGTATTCTACGGTGCTACGCACGGCGATATTCCGAATATGGCGGCCCGCAAGGTGTTCTGGAAGCAACTCTCACTGCTCGGCTCTTCTATGGGCACGCCGCAGGACTTTGCGGCGATGGTGAGCCTGATGGAGCAATACAGAATCGAACCAATCATCGACGTAACCTTCTCGCTGGTGGAAGGACAAGCCGCTTTGAAGCACATGGAAGAAGGGTTGCAATTCGGCAAATTAGTACTCCAAATAGGGTCTTGAAATACAAGGTGTTGTAATGATATAATTCAATAAAAATACCTGCCTTGCAAGGAATGAAAAGTAGGCCGTGGCTGTTAGTTTTTTAATAAGATTTTCAGTCTTCTCTTAGCTAACTCTGCTCCATGAAAACGCCCGCCGAATACCTACAGTGCCCAGTTTTTGAACTGACGTATCCTACGGGCGAAGCCGCCGAGTCGGTGCCGGTAGTGACCTATGACGATGCGCTACGTGCCGTAGATGCCGCCCTGGCTGACGCGGAGAAATACAAGTACCTGCTGATGCGTGCTTTGCGCCGCCACCGCACCGAAACAGCTGTCGGCCCGGCTTTGGTGCCGCCTGTTTCCAACACCCGTGAGCTTTCAACGCAGCCCGACACGCCGGTCTTCCCGCTTTACCCTGACGAGTTAGCGGCGTAGCACCGTGCTAACGGTCAATACTTCATTATACCAAAAAAGCCAGACCTCATACGTCTGGCTTTTTTGCTCTGAATAGCTCAATCGGAACTACGAGTGCTTCTTGGCATAAATCTCAAGTCTCACTTCTTACCAGCGCCGCGCTAGTTCCTGCGCCAAAGCCACCGCTTGCTGCCGCAACTCCGGCACGGCTGTCGACTCAAAGTAGGCGGGGCGGCGGCTTGGGCCGAGCGTAAATAGCACGGCTGAAGGCTGTTGCCTGGCATCAAGCAAAGCGCCGTGCTCATTGGTCTGGATGCCGAGGCGGAGCGGATCGGGCAGCAGGTGGCCCGCGGCTCGGATGCTCACTACCAGCGGGTCCTGAATGCGGCTATAATCGAGTAGGGGACCCGTACAGCTGATAACGTGCTGCGTGCGCAGCACGTGCTCCGCACTTTGGAGGCGAGTATGCACCAGCAATTCTTCGCCTTCAACTGCGATACTGCTCACGCGGCCGGGCCACATTCGCACCTGCCCGGTGGCCATCATTTCGCGGATTGCCACATCGTTTTGAGGTGGGCTGCGGTGGCGCAATACGGCCCAAATAGAGGCCAAATGCCGCAAAAACCTTTCTTGCTCGTTTAGCGGCCATGCTGCCCAGATGGCTCCCAAGTCAGGTCGGATAGAGTCGAATACTGGGCGCCAATCTTGGCCAGCAGTTATAGCCTTCTGAACGCGCCGCCGCACGATGGCCAGCACTTCACCCACGGTATGCAGGCCGCACAACTCGGCCGCGTAAAAACTGGGGCAGGGTGTACTAAGTGGGCCGTGTACTGCCGGCCAGCGCTGGTGCCTCGATACCACTGTGATAGGGCCGCGGTGCCTATCAGCGCGCAGACTCAGCAGCACATCCATAGCAGTTAGCCCCGAGCCAACGAGCAAAATCGCATCACTGGAGCCAATATTACGCAGGGCACCCGGCGCCCACGGGTTACCATGAAAACGTGGGTGGGTAAGGTAAGCGCCAGGGCCGGCCGGCGATGGTGGCGGAAAGTTGCCTAGAGCCAGCACTACTTTGTCGCTGAGTAGTTGGGTGCCATCAGCCAGGTGCACTGTAGCCTGGGAGCCAGTGGAATCTAGTTCGGCGGCCACGGCGGCTTGCGGGTGCCAATGGAACGAAAGGCCATTGGCGGCGGGCCGGGCTAGTAAACCAGTTATTATTTCTTGTAAGTAGCGGCCGTAGATATGGCGCGGGCAGAACCCTTCTTCGCAGGAAATTATACCATTAGCTTGTAGCCAATCAACAAAATGAGTGGGTTGGTTGGGGAAGGCGCTCAGGAAAGGCGCCCGCACGTTGAGCAGGTGTTCGGGCCGGTGAGTGGAGTAAGCCAGCCCCGGGCCTGGTTCTGGCCGCGGTTCCACCAAGTGCACCACGCCGGGCAATGGCCCCGGCAGCCGGGCTAGCTGCATCGCCAACATCGAGCCCGAAAAACCGCCGCCTAGAATCGTAAGGGTTCTTTGCTGCAAGAGGAGAGAGATGAGAGGTAGCGGAATGAGCCGGAAAGAAAGGCTATTCCAGAACAGCAACTCGCCAATTAAGGCAAAGCCGCAGCCTATTTAAAACGTGTAACCCGGCCGTGAGTTCCTCACAACCGGGCTACGGGAGCCGTTAGGGGCCTTTTCGCGCTAGAACGAGTGTTGCGCTCAGCTAGTTAGGTCCCACCTATAAAATTTGGGCCTAGAGGTAGGCGCCCGGCACCAGATAGTTGCGCACGTAGTCGTTGATACCATCTTCGAGGCGCGTGAAAGGCCGCTCGTAGCCGATGCTGCGCAGTTTGCTCATGTCGGCCTGGGTGAAGTACTGGTACTTGTCGCGGATGTCTTCGGGCGTGTCGCGGAAGTGGATGTCGGCCACGCGGTCGAGGGCGGCGAAGGTGTTGAGGGCCAGATCGAGGAAGGTGCGGGCTTCGCCGGTACCGAGGTTGTAGATACCGGAGTTTCGGCGGTGGTGCATCAGGAAGTAACACACTTCTACCACGTCCTTGACGTACACAAAGTCACGCATCTGCCCGCCGTCGGTGTAGTCGGGGTTGTGGGAGCGGAATAGCGTCATGGAGCCGGTTTTGCGAATCTGCTCGAAGGCGTGCAGAATCACGGAAGCCATGCGGCCTTTGTGGTACTCGTTGGGCCCGTACACGTTGAAAAACTTTAGGCCCGCCCAGAAAAACGGCTTTTCTGCCTGCTGCACGGCCCAGTTGTCGAAGTCGTTTTTCGACTCACCGTAGGGATTTAGTGGGCGGTATAGAGGCAGCAGCGCGTCGTCATGGTCGGAATAGCCGAGGGTGCCGGACCCGTAAGTAGCCGCTGACGAAGCATAGACCAGCGGTAGCTGATACTGCACGCAGGCCTGCCACATCTGCTTGGAATAGTCGAGATTGAGCAGGTCTAGGATGGCGCGGTCCTGCTCGGTGGTGTCAGTACGGGCGCCGAGGTGGAAGATGAACTCCACTTGCTCGTGGTTGGCGTCGAGCCACGCAAAAAACTCGTTGCGGTCCACGTATTCGCGTAGGTGCTTGCCTTTGAGGTTGGCCAGCTTGCGCTCCACGGCGAAATTGTCGACCACCACGATGTCGTTGAAATTGGCGGCGTTGAGGCGGGTGACAAGGCAGCTAGCAATAAAGCCGGCGGCTCCGGTGACGACTATCATAGGGCAGGAACTTTCGTCAAAAGTAGGATTGATTTTGCGGAGTACGCGTTTCAGCACGGTTCCGATAAACAGCCCCGGCCACTGATTTGTGTTGTTAGCCCTGGTCGTGTTCTACCTTTGATGCATGCACTCCTATTCCTTCCGGCCGCTGCTGAAACTGCTGCCGCTCTCATTACTGGCGCTGGCCTGCCAGCCCGATAAGCCCGCCACCACCGAAAAAACTGCCGCTCCTGCTGCCCCGCAGCACCTCACCGACGACCTAGGCCGCCGCCTCACTGTGCCCGCGCACCCGCGCCGCGTCATGGCCCTGGCGCCATCCATGACCGAAATGCTCTACGCCGTAGCCGATACGGCCACCATCATTGCCCGCACCCAGAACTGCGACTTCCCGGCCGCTGCGCTCCGCAAGACCGTCGTAAGCAACTACCCGCTCGATATGGAAAAGCTCGTGGCCCTGCACCCCGATGTGGTGTTCAGCTCAGAAGGCATGACCTCGCTCGATGACGCGGCGCGGCTAGAAAGTTTCGGTATTCCGGTCTATTATCAGCGCTACAGAACAGTGGAAGATGTGTTTCGTGGCCTGCGTGACCTAGGCCGCATTCTAGACCGGACTCCACAAGCCCGCCACCTCGCTGACTCCTTGCGTACGGAGCTAGCAAAGGTTGCCAGTGCCACGCCCCAAAACGGCCCGCGCGTCCGTGTGCTGGCCATCACCTGGCAAGACCCGATCTACGCGTACGGCCAGAACACGCTCTTCACGGATAAAATACGGTTGGCCGGCGGCCAAAACGCGGTGGTAGAGAAGTTTGCTCAGCCGTATCCAGCTCTCACCCGCGAATACATCCTCAAGCTCAATCCCGACGTGCTCATTGGCGGCAGTTTTGGCAAGCTGGACAGCACCTTTTTTAAGAATTATCCTGAGCTGAAGCGCATCAACGCCTACCAAACCCGCCGCGTGTACGGCATAACCGGTAACTTGATGGAGCGTCCCGGCCCCCGTGTAGTAGAGGGCGTGCAGGAGTTGCGGAAAATAGTGACGGGACGCTAACTGCAAACCCAAGCGGCCTGCGCGGGCAGCTGATTTCTTGTAAAACCGCGGTTCTACGAGGGAGCACAATTTGGCGAAAGTCGTAAAGCAATACACTTCTCACTGTGAACTCATAGCTAACAGCATGAAACGAGAGAGTAGATGATTTTGATAATCATCCATCAGTCTCATGTCTTGGTTCTCCTATCTCACTACCTAGCCGCTACTTTTGCCGGAATGAACCGCCGCGCCCTGCCCTGGATTATAGCCAGCCTGCTCCTCATGGTGGCGCTGGTGCTGGTAGGCCTGCGTGTGGGTTCCTACGCCACCAATTACTCCCTCATTCTGCGGGCCCTGACGAATTACAACTCGCAAGACCCAGTACAGCTGGTGCTGGTAGAGCTGCGGCTGCCGCGCATTTTGCTGGCGCTACTGGCCGGGGCTGGGTTGGCGTTCAGCGGCTACCTCATGCAAGCTATGGTCAACAACCCGCTCGCCGACCCTTACTTGTTGGGCACCGCCTCGGGAGCCTCATTGGGGGCTATTATTTGCTTTTCTCTCGTGCCTGGCCTGACCTTGGCGGGCTTCTATCTGCCGCCGTTGTTTGCGCTGGCTGGAGCCTTGCTTACCACGCTAGTGGTGGTAGCCGTGGGTAGCCGACGCGGGCAGATTATTCCGGCGCAATTGCTGCTGGCTGGTGTGGCGGTGGGCTCCTTGGCTACGGCTGTGGGGGGCGTGTTCACCTTTCTGTCGGCCACGGAGGAGAAGCTGCGGAGCATTACATTTTGGGCGGCGGGCAGCTTCGAGCGAGCGGGTTGGAGCGTACTGCCGTACCCAGCCGTGCTACTGGCGGCGGCGCTACTGCTATTTGGCTTCGTGCAGAAAGACCTCAACATCCTGCTGCTAGGGGAGGAGCGGGCCCAGGGTTTGGGCGTACACGTAGCTCGCACGCGTTGGCTGCTGCTGCTGATGGCCTCGGCTCTTACTGGCTGCGTAGTGGCATTGTGCGGGCCCGTAGGCTTCGTGGGACTGATGGTGCCTCACATCACGCGTTGGCTGCTGGGCGTCACGGGCCGGGCCAATATGCTGTTCTGCGCGCTGCTCGGCGGCAATTTCCTGCTGGCCTGCGACCTGCTGGCTCGCGTACTGTACCCACCGGCTGGCTTGCCCGTTGGGCTGGTTACGGCTCTATTCGGCGTACCGTTCTTCGTATATTTGCTGCGAAACAAGAGTTGATGGGCTGTTGATGTGTTGATTGTTTGATGTGCTGATGTGCTGATTGGTAGGACTTACCTTTAGTCGAGCCTAACAATTTGCTAGGCTTCGCACTAGTTGAATCCGTCTCGCATTCAAACCAGTTTTCAATTAGCACATCAACCCATCAGCAAATCAGCACATCAGAAAATGATTTACATCAGCCGGCAGGAACACTTCAACGCGGCGCACAAGCTCTACAACCCCAAGTGGAGCGAGGAGCGCAACCGTGAGGTGTTCGGTCCCTGCGCCAATACCAACTGGCACGGTCACAACTTCGACCTCATCGTGACGGTGAAAGGTAAACCCGACCCCGAAACAGGGTTCGTCATCGACCTCAAGCAACTCAGCACCCTTATTCGCACGCACGTCATCGAGAAGGTAGACCATAAAAACCTCAACCTCGATGTGCCCTTCATGGCCGACCAGATGGCTAGCACCGAGAACCTGGCTATTGCCTTCTGGAAGATTTTGGAGCCTGAAATCGGCCAGATTTCTTCCGCCCGTCTGCACAGCATCAAACTCTACGAAACGCCCCGCAATTTCGTGGAGTACCTTGGGGAATAATTAATAATTAGGAATCAGTAAGTAAGAATTGTCGAAAGCTCTGGAAGTGGAAATGGCTTCATAATTCTGATTGCAGAAATTCTTAATTACTAATTACTAATTATTAATTCAGCACATGAAGTATTACCTGATAGCTGGCGAACGGTCCGGCGACTTTCATGCCGCCAACCTCATGACGGAATTGCGGCAGCAGGATTCCCAGGCGGAGTTTCGTTGCTGGGGCGGCGACCAAATGCAGGCCGCTGGCGGCACGCTCGTACATCACTATCAGGAGATGGCCATCATGGGCTTTTGGGAAGCCGCCACCAGCATCCTCAAGTTTCGGGGGTATCTGAAAGAATGTCAGCGCGATTTGCTGGAGTACAAGCCTGATGTTCTGATTCTGGTCGACTACGCGGGCTTTAACCTACGTGTAGCCAAATTCGCCAAGGAAAACGGCATTAAGGTCTTCTATTACATCTCGCCCAAAATATGGGCTTGGAACCAGGGGCGCGTGCACACGGTGAAAAAGCTCGTCGATAAGATGTTCGTCATTTTGCCTTTCGAGCAGGAGTTCTACCAGCGTTTCGGCTACGATGTCGACTACATTGGCAATCCCACTGCCCACGCCGTAGCCGAGCACGCCCCCGCCGACAACTTCTACCAGCGCAACCACCTCAACCCTGAGCGGCCCATTATTGCTGTGTTGCCCGGCTCGCGCAAACAGGAAATCGAGGAGATGCTCTACGAAATGACGGCCATCATCCCGCCGTTTCTGGACTACCAGTTCATCGTGGCCGGCGTCGATAACCTCGATCCGAACTACTACGCCCACTTCGAGCGCAACAACGTCCGCATCATCTTCGACCAAACCTTCGACCTGCTGGCCCATGCCAAGGCGGCTCTCGTCACGAGTGGCACCGCTACGCTGGAAACTGCTCTTTTCGATGTCCCACAGGTGGTTTGTTACCGCACCAGCGCCGTGTCTTACGCCATCGGCAAGGCCGTCATCAAAGTGCCGTACATCTCGCTCGTCAACCTCATTGCCGGCAAGGAAGTGGTGAAAGAGCTTATCCAGGGTGATTTTAACTCTCGCAATCTTGTGCAGGAATTAAAGAAAGTAACCGCTGACCAAGCATTCATCGCCCAACAAAAGGCCGGTTACGCTGAAATCCGGGAGAAGCTTGGCAAACAAAACGCCGCGGAGAAAGCCGCGAAGCTGATGGTGAGCTATTTAACTTAATTGAAACTACGCATACTGAAAAGCGCGGCTCTCAATGGGGGCTGCGCTTTTTGCTGTACGGTATGTTGTCATAAGTTGTACTCTGTGCGCCATCACTTGCTGCTGAAACTTGCTACAGCCGAAGTAAGAAGAGGCCCTTCGGTAGCTCTTTCTGCAGTGGATCAAATAGAACAGGCGTTATGAAGACTTCCGAGCAAGGCCAACGTCTTCCATATCAAACAGTAGAAGGATGTGTGAGCTTAGTTTATAACTTGATTCACTGCACTTCAACGAACCCCTATGAAGTCACTCTACACGCTCTGCCTGTTCCTCTTTTTCGTCTTGCTCATGAGCCCCGCCGCAACCGCCAAAGACTATCGGTTGACTTCGCCCGACAAAAAACTCACCATTACCGTTACGGCGGCGGCCGACCTGCGCTGGGCGGTTTCGTACGGGAAAGAGGTGTTGTTGCAGCCGAGTATGCTGGCGATGCAGCTAGCAAACGGGCCACAGTTGGGTGGTAAACCGGTAGTGAAAAAAGCCGTTCGAACCAAGGCAAATACTACTATCACAGCGGTAGTGCCCGTGCGTAACCGGCAAATCCAAGACGTCTACAATCAGCTGCGTCTGGAATGTAGCGGAGGCTACGCTGTCACGTTTCGGGCCTACAACGATGGCGCTGCCTACCGCTTTGAAACCGACCTACCCGCTCAAATTCAGGTGCAAAACGAAACAGTGGATTTCCGTCTGGCCGATAACTTCCGCGTTTTCTGGCCCGCCGACCCTGATCCTAATTTTCAGTCGCACTTCGAGGTGACATTTCAAGACACGCTGACAGCATCGGTGCCGGTGGGGCAGCATGGCGCGTTGCCGGTGCTCGTGCACACAAGCCGTGGCACGCACATGCTCATCACCGAATCTGACCTTTACGATTACCCCAATCTGTTCGTAGCAGGCACGGGGCGGGCCGAACTGGCGGGCATCTTGCCAAAAGCCCTGCTGGAAACCCGCATGAAAGACGACCGAGCCATCGAAATCGTCCGGCAGGCCGACTACATTGCCAAAACCAGCGGCAAACGCCCCTTTCCCTGGCGGGCTCTGCTTGTTGGGAGGGAGGACAAGGACTTGCTGGAAAATGAGCTGGTGTACAAACTGGCCCGGCCCCAGCAAATCCAGCAAACCGATTGGATCAAGCCCGGCAAGGTTTCCTGGGACTGGTGGAATGCCAACAACCTCTCCGGCGTAGATTTTCGCGCGGGCATCAACACGGCCACCTATAAGTACTACGTAGATTTTGCGGCCGAATACGGCTTGGAGTACGTCATTCTGGATGAGGGCTGGACTCGCACCACCCTCGACCTCACTGCGTCCACCAAGGACATCGACATGCCGGAACTGCTGCAATATGCCAAGCGCAAAAATGTCCGGCTGATTTTGTGGGTGCTCTGGAATGCCCTCGACCAAGACCTCAACGTAACCCTCGACCGTTTCGCGCAGTGGGGCGTGGCCGGCATCAAGGTCGATTTTATGGCCCGCGCCGACCAGGATATGGTGAACTTCTATGAGCGAGTGGCCGCTGCCGCTGCGGAGCGCCGGTTGTTGGTCGATTTTCATGGGGCATATAAACCTTCGGGCCTCAACCGGCGGTTTCCTAACGTGCTCAGTTTCGAAGGCGTGAAAGGGCTAGAGCACAGCAAGTGGGATACCGTAATCACACCCCACCACGACGTAACGCTTCCTTTCACCCGCATGGTAGCCGGCCCCATGGATTTCACGCCGGGCGCTATGCGTAATGCCTCGAAAAGCAACTTCAAACCTATTTTCACCGAGCCCATGAGCCAGGGCACGCGTGCCCACCAAGTAGCCATGTTCGTGGTGTATGAAAGCCCCTTGCAAATGCTCTGCGATGCTCCTACCGCCTACCGCGCCGATACGGCCTGCACCCGCTACATCGGCCGCATCCCAACGGTGTGGGACCAAACCGTGGGCCTCGCGGGCAAAGCCGGCGAGTATGTAGCCGTAGCTCGGCGTCACGGCCAACAGTGGTACCTCGGAGCCATGACTAACTGGGACGCCCGCACGCTGCAACTCCCCTTAACCTTCCTCGACGGCAGAGGGTACCGGATGGAAATACTGCAAGACGGCCTCAACGCCGACCACCGCGCCTCAGATTATAAAATCACCACGCAACAAGTACAAGCCAGCCAGACGGTTAGCGTGCCACTACGCAGCGGCGGCGGCTGGACAGCTATTCTTACTCCGTTGGAATAGCGGCCATTCCTACATATTCTTTTCTGCAAAAAGCAAGACCCGGTGGAGCGACGCTTATGAAAGTGTCGCTCCACCGGGTCTTGCTTTTTATGTTAGCTGATGCGCGTTGAGTAGCCGTTCACCAGAAAGCTCAACAGCGGTACTACGCCGCCCGCAGTTGCTTTATCGGCGACTGCTCAAACTTGCTGCGCGCGTAGTCAAGATCAATGACCAACTCTTTGGTGTCTACTTCGGAAGGCATATCAAACATGGCGTCCGTCATGATGCCTTCGCAGATGGAACGCAGACCCCGGGCCCCGAGGCGGTACTCGTCGGCTTTCACTACGATATACTCCAGCGCGCCTTCCGTAAAGGAGAGGTGAATGCCTTCCATATCGAACAGGCGCTGGTACTGCTTTACAATGGAGTTCTTGGGCTCCGTCAGAATCTTGCGCAGCGTGGCATGGTCCAGCGGATTGAGGTGGGTGAGCACCGGTAGACGGCCAATCAGCTCCGGAATCAGGCCGAAGGCTTTCAGGTCCTGGGCCGTCACGTAGCGCAGGAAATTCTGTGTATCGATTTTTTCTTCCAGCTGCGTCTTGGCAAAGCCGATGGGCTTGGTATTGAGGCGATTTTTGATGATGCGCTCAATGCCCACGAAGGCGCCACCGCAGATGAAGAGGATGTTCTCCGTATTCACCGTAATCATCTTCTGCTCGGGGTGTTTGCGGCCACCGTGCGGCGGTACGTTCACCGTCGTGCCCTCAAGCAGCTTCAACATGGCCTGCTGCACGCCCTCACCGCTCACGTCGCGCGTGATGCTCGGGTTGTCGCTCTTGCGGGCAATCTTGTCAATCTCATCAATGTAGACGATGCCTCGCTCGGCAGCTTCCACGTTGTAGTCGGCGGCTTGGAGCAGGCGAGTCAGGATGCTTTCCACGTCTTCGCCCACGTAGCCAGCCTCGGTCAACACGGTGGCGTCGGCTATGCAGAAGGGCACTTGCAAGATGTTGGCCAGCATGCGGGTCAGGAAGGTTTTGCCCGTGCCTGTTTCGCCCACCATAATAATGTTGGACTTCTCAATCACTACGTCGTCCTTCTGCGGCTTCTGCATCAGGCGCTTGTAGTGATTGTACACCGCCACCGACATCACCTTTTTCGCCTCGTCCTGGCCTACCACGTACTGGTCGAGGTAGTCTTTCATCTCCCGCGGCTTCACGAGGTTAAACTTCGGTGTCTTTGAGTTCGACCGAATCTTGTTTTCCTCGTTCAGGATTTGCTGGGCCTGACCCACACAACGCTCACAGATATGCGCGTTGATGCCGGAAATCATAACCGAGACGTCTTTTTTGTTCTTTCCGCAGAACGAACACGTTATATCTGCCATTGCCAAGGGAGCTCTCAGGATAGAGGAGAAAGGCTGCTTTCACGAACCTACCTCAAAGGTACGAAAAGGCCAACGCCGTGCGCAGCTAAAAAAGTGCCGACGAGGTTGGCCTCTACTTAAAAGAAAAAGCCCGCTTTTGCGGGCTTTTTCAGAAGTGAGAGCTTAGAATTGAGAACTTAGAGGCTGTTCCACTAGAACGTACGGAAAAGGGTATAAGCTCTCACTTCTAACTTCTCAGCTCTATTCATTAGGCTTTTTTCTTTTCCAGCACCTCGTCGATGAGGCCGTATTCCTTGGCTTCGTCGGCGCGCATCCAGTAGTCGCGGTCCGAGTTGTCGTGAATTTCCTGGTAGGTTTTGCCGGTGTGCTGCGCCAGAATGTCGTACAGCTCCTTCTTGAGCTTGAGAATCTCGCGGGCCGTGATTTCGATATCCGACGACTGGCCTTGCGCGCCGCCCGAAGGCTGGTGAATCATGACGCGGGCGTGGGGGAGGGCCGAACGCTTGTCTTTGGCGCCACCAGCCAACAATACCGCGCCCATAGAAGCGGCCAGGCCCGTGCAGATAGTAGCCACGTCAGGGCCCACGTACTGCATGGTGTCATAGATGCCTAGGCCGGCATACACCGAGCCACCGGGCGAGTTGATGTAGAGCAGAATGTCTTTCTTGGCGTCCACTGACTCCAGAAACAGCATCTGCGCCGTCAGAATATTGGCAATGTAATCATCTACGGCCGTACCCAAGAACACGATACGGTCCATGATAAGACGCGAAAACACGTCGATTTCCGCGAAGCGCGTGGGGCGTTCCTCAATTACGGAGCGCGTCATGCCCGTGAAATTTTGGCGGGCCACGCCTTCCATATGGTTCAGATACTGATCCACACCCAGGCCGTTGAGGCCCTGGCCCTTCACGGCGAATTTGCGGAACTCTTGTTTATTCAGCATGATGAGAAAAGAGAAGTGAAAAATTTAGAAGTGAGCGGCGAGAACCACGAGATACAAGACAACGAGCAGGAAACTTAACAGTCTTGCCGCTCACTTCCAATACCTCACTTCTACCCCAATAAAAAAGCCCATACGGTAAGTAAGGGCTTTTTTGTTGGTTCGAAAACCGAAATGTCAGCGCTTAGCCGGCATTCTGATTGCGGAAGTCCTCGGCCGTAATCGGGTTGTCGTTAACAACAACTTTGCCGCGCAAGTTTTCCAACACTTTCTCTGCCAGAATGGCCTCGTACTCCTGTACGTAGTTCTTACCGTTGTCCTGGCGCAGGTGGCTGTCGGCGAAGTTACGCACCGATTCTTCCAGCTCCGGTGTCATTTCCATGTTGAACTGGCCCAGAATCTTCTGCACAGTGCTGTCCACGATTTCCTCGTTCGACACTTTCAAGCCCTGCTCTTCCACCACTTTGTTGCGGATCAGGGACCATTTCAATTCCTTCTCGTAGTCGTCGTAGTGCTCTTCTACTTGCTCGGGGGTCAGCTTGCCGTCGTTGGCGCGCACCAGCCACTTCTTGAAGAACTCCTTCGGAATCTCAATGGTAGTGTTTTCCAGCATCTTGTCGATGATCTGGCGCTTCACCAGGTTGTCAGCTTCCCGGTCGTAGTTCTCTTGTACCGTGCTGCGCACCTTCTCGTCGTACTCCTCTTTCGAGGTCACGATGTCTTTGCCAAACACCTTGTCGAACAGCTCCTGGTTGTGCTCAATGGTCGAAGTACGCGTGATTTTGTCTACCGTCAGCGTGTATTCGCCTTCTACGGCGGCGGCTTCGTCCTTGCTGAAGCCCGTGAAGTTGCGGATAGCCGAAGCGTCGCCGTCGAAGGCATCTTTCAGGTCGAAGGTCACCACGTCGCCGGGCTTCACGTCTACAAACTTGTCAGCACCGTTCTTCACTTTGTTGGTTGGCAGCATCACGGGGCGGCCTTCGCCTTCCTCGTCGGCTTTCTTCAGCTTGCCAGCCAAGTAGTCGTCTGCTTCCGAAACTTCGGGCTCCGAAGTTTCGCCGAATTGACGGCCAATCTGCTCGTACGTCTCATTGAGCGTGCTTTCGTCGAGCTCCACCTTATGGCGGTCCACCGTAACAGCTTGGTCGGCCGGCAACTCGAACTCGGGCAACAGGCCTAGTTCAAACTGAAAAGCATAGTCCTTCTGCGCTTCCAGATCAATATTATTGGCTACCGGCAGTGGCTCGCCCAAAATCTTGAGGTTATTTTCCTTGATATAGCCATCTACCGCCTTGCCCAGCAACGCATTGATTTCGTCGGCCAGAATGCCTTTGCCGTACATCTTGCGCACCAGCGAGGCTGGCACTTTGCCCGGGCGGAACCCTTTGATCTGCGCCTTTTTGCTGTATTCCTTCAGCTTAGCGTCTACGGCAGGAGCGTAGTCAGCCTCCGTGAGGTTTACTGTCAGGATGGCATTCAGCTGGTCGTCTTTTTTGTCGAGGGTAATGTCCAAAACGGGTAGTCGGTTAAGGGTAAACTTCGGGTACACTGGGCCGGCCGGAACCGGGAAAAAGAAACCCCCAACGGGTGGGTTGAGGGCTTCGGGGTACTAAAAAACTATTGGTGCGGATGGAGGGACTCGAACCCACACGCCTTGCGGCACCAGATCCTAAGTCTGGCACGTCTACCAATTTCGCCACATCCGCGTCCGGAGGCCAACTGCCTCGGGGCCGCAAAGCTACGGAAGCCAACCGAAAATTCCAATGTAGCTTCAGCTTTAGCTTTTCGCACTGCTTTTCTAATCCCGGTATCTCGCTTGCACCATCTCCGCCGTCCACTTGTTTAGTAGAGGCAGCAAAGTATAAATCTCTGTCCGGCACAAGCTGAAGCTGCTATTACATGCCGTACTTTAGCACTTATTGACTCCGGCGCCCTAGCGCCACCCGTGTAGCATGGCCACCCTCATTGACCCCGAAATAGAGCGCCAGGAAATCCTGCGCCACTACCGCCGCCTCCTTCGTACCGCCAAACCCTACCTGGAGCCCGGCGACGCTAAGCTGATCAAAAAAGCTTTCAATACTTCCCTGGAAGCGCATAAGGACATGCGTCGCAAGTCCGGGGAACCCTACATTCTGCATCCGCTGGCCGTCGCGCAGATTGTGGTGGAAGAAATTGGCCTCGGTACTACCAGCATTGTGGCGGCGCTACTGCACGATGTGGTAGAAGACACGCCCTGGGAAATTGCGGATGTGGAGCGGGAATTCGGCGCCAAGGTAGCCCGCATCGTCGATGGCCTGACCAAAATTTCGGGCGTTTTCGAGTATGGTACCTCCGAGCAGGCCGAGAACTTCCGCAAAATGCTGCTTACGCTTTCGGAAGATGTGCGCGTCATCCTGATCAAGCTCGCCGACCGCCTGCACAACATGCGGACCCTCGACTCGATGCCGCGCCACAAGCAGCTCAAAATTTCTTCCGAAACTATTTATCTCTACGCCCCGCTGGCGCACCGCCTTGGCCTCTACGCCATCAAGACCGAGCTGGAAGACCTGCACCTGAAGTACACCGACACCGACGTATATAATGAGTTGGTGAACCGGGTGCGTCAAAGCCGCAGTGCCCGCAACCGGTTTATCCGGGAGTTTGTGCAGCCCATCGAAGAGGAGCTGAACACGCAACACTTCGAGTTTGAAATCAAGGGCCGGCCCAAAAGTATCTACTCCATTCTCAAGAAGATGCGCAAACAGAATATCACCTTTGATGAGGTGTACGACCTGTTTGCCATCCGAGTGATTCTGGATGTGCCGCAGGAACAGGAGAAAGCCGCTTGCTGGCAGGTCTATTCCATCGTCACCGACTTCTACCAGCCCAACCCCGACCGTCTGCGCGACTGGGTGAGCACGCCCAAAGCTAATGGCTACGAGAGCTTGCACACCACCGTCATGTCGCGCTCCGGGCAGTGGGTGGAAGTCCAGATTCGCAGCCGCCGCATGGACGACATTGCCGAGAAAGGCTACGCTGCCCACTGGAAATACAAGGACACCGGCGCCGTGCAGCCCGAATCTACGCTCGAAGCGTGGATCAACAAGGTGCGTGAGATGCTCGAAACCAACAATTCTAGTGCCCTGGAATTCATGGACGAGTTTCGGCAGAACCTCTTCGTGAAAGAAGTGTACGCCTTCACACCCAAAGGCAAGCTCGTCATCCTGCCCGACAAGGCCACTGCCCTGGACTTCGCTTTTGATATTCACACACACATCGGTCTGCAATGCTTGGGCGCGAAGGTGAATCAGAAGCTCCAGCCCCTGAGCTATCAGCTGCGCAACGGCGACCAAGTAGAGATCCTGACTTCGCACAAGCAAAAGCCCACGGAGGAGTGGCTCCAATACGTCATCACCTCCAAAGCCCGCAGTAAAATCAAGGACTGGCTCCGCGATGATAAGCGCGCCAAGGCAGAAGATGGCCGGTTTATAGTAGAGAAGCGCTTAGAGTTGCTCGGCGTGGAGCTTTCACCCGAAAACCTCAACCGTCTGCTGGCGCATTTTAATACCTACAGCACGCAAGAGTTTTACTACCGTGTCGCCATTGGCCAGGTCGATGGTCGAGAAATCAAGGCAGACCTTTTCGACCCGACGGTGGAAGTCACGCGGCTGCCCTCCATGTTAGAGCCTAAAGCCTTCGACCACGAGGTGCAGAAGGTACGCGGCGTCAATGCCAACATGCTCGTCATCGGAGAGCGAACCGACAAGTTCGACTATACCATCGCCCCTTGTTGCAACCCCATCCCCGGTGATGATGTGTTCGGTTTTGAAACTGAAGAAGGCATCATCATCCATCGCACGTCTTGCCCGAAAGCCGTGAAGATGATGTCGAACTACGGCAACCGCATCGTACGCGCCAAGTGGACCGACCAATTGGAATTAGCCTTCCTCGCTGGTATTCGCATCAAAGGCTCTGATAGGGTAGGGCTGGTCAACGATGTCACGCGCATCATCAGCAACAGCCTCAAAGTCAACATGCGCTCTATCACCATTGATTCTGACGATGGAATGTTCGAGGGTCAGATCATGGTGTTCGTCAACGACACCGACCACCTCGAAAAGCTTATTCAGCGCCTATCACGCGTGAATGGGGTTTTATTAGTCGAGCGGTTCGATTCCTGACATGAATTAAGTTTTAAATAGCTCTAAGAAAAGCTAGGAGTACAAAAGAGTATAAAAAGGAGTGGCACACAGAGGCGTTAGCCGACATCTTTCGGGCGGGCTGGTTGTTATCCTGTAGCTTTGCATCACTCCTTATTATAAGGTTGCCTAAAATGCTCGACAAAGAGAAATACGAAGAGGTCAAGAAGATATTCACGGCTTACCTCGAAAATAAAGGCCTGCGCAAAACGTCGGAGCGCTACGCCATTTTGCAGGAAATATACTCCCGTACTGGCCACTTCGACGTGGAGGAACTGTATGCCGGCATGCGCAGCCAAGACTTGCAAGTGAGCCGCGCTACCGTCTATAATACGCTTGATTTACTGGTAGAACACGGACTGGTAAGCAAGCATCAGTTCGGCCGCAACCTCGCGCAATACGAGAAATCGTACGGTTATCGGCAGCACGACCACGTTATCTGCACCGAGTGCCATAAGGTGGTTGAGTTCTGCGACCCTCGCATCCACGGCATCCAAACTATGGTCGGGGAATTGCTCAACTTCCATATCTTGCACCACTCTTTAAACCTGTATGGCGTGTGCGGCGACTGCCGCGCAAAAGCCGCCGCCCGTTCTCTAGCCGAATGAAAACCGAATCCACCCTTCAGGATGGCATCCTCTTCGTGCGCCTCTCCGGCGACCTTATCGGTAGCCCCGATACGCAGCAACTCCTCCAATCCGTCGATCAGCATTTAGGCGATGATGTTCGGTATTGTGCCGCCGACCTTTCCGAAGTCCGGTACATCAACAGCACCGGCATAGGGGTGTTAGTATCGCTACTCACCAAGTTTCGCAGCCGTGGTGGCGAGCTAGTGCTCATCAACCCCGCCGACCACCCTCGCAAGATGCTGGCTCTAACAAAGCTGAACGCCATTTTCTCCATTGCGGACGATGACCAATCGGCCGTTCAACAGTTGAAAGCCGCAAACTAATGCCTGTTGACGTACTAGTAGGATTGCAGTGGGGAGATGAGGGCAAAGGCAAGATCGTCGATGTACTCGCCCCCACCTACGACGTAGTAGCCCGGTTCCAAGGTGGCCCCAATGCTGGCCACACCCTTACTTTCGATGGCATTAAGCACGTGTTGCATCAGGTGCCATCCGGAATCTTTCACCCACACATTATTAATGTAGTCGGCAATGGTGTCGTCCTCGACCCTGTTGTGTTCCGGCAGGAACTCCAAAAACTCACCGACCGGGGAGTCAATTGGGGCACTAACCTCTACGTTTCGCGCAAGGCACAGCTCATCCTGCCCTCACACCGAGCCCTCGACCGAATCAGTGAGGAAGCTCGGGGTGGCAGCAAAATAGGTTCTACTCTGAAAGGAATAGGTCCTACCTACCAGGATAAAATTGGTCGCACCGGCCTCCGCGTCGGCGACATCCTGCTTCCTGATTTCCAGCAGCGCTACCAGGATGCCGTATCCCGGCATGCCACACTGGCTGAGTTCCACGGCCGCAGCCTAGAAATTGAAGAATTTGAAGCCGATTTCTTTTCTGCCGTTGAATTCTTGCGTACCCTGCAGCTCACCGATACGGAGTATCTGCTCAACGACCTATTAAAGCAAGGCAAGAACGTTCTCGCGGAGGGCGCTCAAGGAGCCATGCTCGATATTGATTTTGGCACCTATCCATACGTTACCTCGTCGAGCACCATTGTAGCGGGGGCCTGCACCGGGTTAGGTATCGCTCCGCAGCATATAAAGAAGGTATATGGCATCAGCAAAGCGTACTGTACGCGAGTTGGCAGCGGACCATTTCCAACAGAACTACAGGATGAGGTAGGGGAGCAGATTCGGCAAGCCGGCCGAGAGTTTGGTTCTACCACCGGCCGTCCTCGTCGCTGTGGTTGGATTGACTTACCTGCCCTGCGCTATAGCATCATGCTGAATGGCGTAACGGAAATCCACCTTATGAAAGCGGATGTTCTAGACGAGTTCGACGAAATCCGCGTTTGTACGCACTACCAATTCCCGGATGGTCAGCAAACGGATCAGCTACCAGACCACGGTGATCTGCAAACTATGACTCCGGTATACGTTAGCTTGCCTGGCTGGAAAACCACGCTTCAAACTATCTCAGATCCGCAAGCATTGCCTGCTGAACTAAAGTCTTACGTTGGATTTCTGGAGCAATACCTTGACGTTCCGGTAAGCATAGTAAGTGTAGGGCCTGACCGAGTAAGCACCCTGCATCTGAACTAAGCTTGAAAAATGAGCCATGAGGGGCGTTGCACGAAAGTAGCGCCCCTCATGGCTTTTTATATAATTGGCTATTATTCTGTCCTGACTTACACGACAGCAAACCAAAGCCACTGGGCTCGATAAAAATTTCGAAGTTTCTGGTGGACCAACTACCTCAGTTAAGTAGTTCTGCACCAGCGTACGGCGCCTGGCAGAGTAACAACAGGTATTCTTTAGGCAAGCGATTTCTACGAAAAAGAGCGGGAGAAGGCTTGCAGAAGAAGAAATGGTCTGCTACTTTTGCACTCCCAATCCGAAACGCGGAGGGCAAGGCGAGCAGCAAACCAGCGGGAACTAAGAGCGGCTTTTTCGGTGTTTATCTGGAAATGCTCCTATTGCGCTGGAATGGACCAGGCTACCTGCCAAGGTAGTCAGCGCTGAAAAAAAGTTTGCGAGAGTACTTGCGAAAGCGGAAACGGCGGTTGTATCTTTGCAGCCCGTTTCAGTCGGAAGCGGAAGAGGGCCTGAGAAAACTGCTAAAAAAGTTAACGCAGCCCTTGACAAACCCGCCTCGCTGCTTGTAGCTTTACAGCCGGCTTCCTGACAAGCAGGAGCGGTGCCCGGAGAAAGGACGGGGCAAGAAAAAACTTTTGCTTTTTCTTGCTTCGAGTGAAAAGAGGATAGTATCTTTGCAGCCCGCTTCGAGAGGAAGCGCGGAATAAGAGAATAACAAACAGGCCTCTAGTAGGGAGGCCACGAGGTTTCTTCAGCTGGAAGAGACGCACGTTCTTTGAAAGGATGGAAAGACAAAGGAACAGGTACACTGCTTGGAGTAGGCAACTACGAAGAGACAGTCACCTTGCGTAAAGAATGAGTACGACCGATGTGATCATCGGTTAAGTGAGTCGGATTAAGCCTCGACAGCAGCCTATCTTAGGGTAGGGGAAGAAGTATATA